>JAZSMC010000117.1:0-31441 GCA_045535705.1 Eubacteriales bacterium | reverse complement strand
GGATCGTGAGCGTCAAAGGTCAGAATATTGGAAACACCCATGCCAACCAGCTCCTGGAGCATCATGGCGCAGTCCAAGGATTCTCTGCCGGATCTGCGGTGCTGTCTGCCCTCGTAGAGCATGGGCATGATCACGGTAATGCGGCGGGATTTTCCACCGATTGCCGCAATGATACGCTTCAGATCGGCGTAATGCTCGTCGGGACCCATGGGAACCTGCTGACCGTACATTTTGTAGGTCACGCCGTAGTTAAACAGATCGCAAAGGATGTAAACGTCCTTTCCTCTCATAGATTCGTGGATCACGCCCTTGCCTTCTCCCGAACCGAATCTGGGACACTCGGCGGAAACCAAAAAGGATTCCTCTCCGCCGTGACGGCGCCACTCCTTGAGATAACTGTCCACCTGAGATGCGAACGCCTCGCATCCGCTCATGCTGATAACGGCAAGCTCACCGCAACGATTGTACTTCATAAATTCCTCCGTTTTGTTTGGGGATCTCAGCTCTCAAAGATTGCCCCTTTTATTTGCCCCAATTACCGCGCGATCAGGTGCACGGCCCGACGGGTGCGTTTTCGTCAGTCGAGAGTATGTATTAATTATAGCACGGTCGGCAAAAACTGTCAAGGGATTTCTCGAATTTTAGATTTATTTTTCTATTTTCGTCTGTTTTTCTCAAAGGAATTGACAATCGGGCAAAAGCATGGTATAATAAAATATTCAGTCAGACACGAAAAGGGGGAGAGATAGGTGAACGAAGAAGAAAAGCAGAGCGGACAACAAGAAGATCTGGATCGCTTTTGGGATATTGACGCTTTGCTGCCGCCAAGGAGATCGTTTCCGAGAAGCACAAAGACAGAAGCCGTTGAGATCGATGTGCTGCTGCCGATGGGGAGTTCCAAAAGCACGGAAAACGCCTCGGAGCAGCCTATTCCAAAACGCGAAAATGCCACGGTGATTCATTCCATAGCCCCTGTGAATTACCAACCCGTTCATCACTACGTCAACCCCGAAGCTGCCGTGCAGATTGCGCGAGTCCCCAAGCCCGACGAGGAATACGTTCCCGAATGTGCTTTGATCCACAGTGTAAAAATTTATCGTTGGCGAAGCAGCTATCAGTACTATGAAGACTTTGTTAAAACCGCGGAGAAGTTACAGTCGGTTCACGGTGTTGCCTGCAATCACGTCAAGTTTTTCTCATACGTCCCTCAATATTCCCAAATGACCAGAGCGCAGTTTGGCTGGTATCTTTGGTTTCGGGAGTGCGTGAGAAAGGGGGAGTATCCCGAAACCGATTATAGCTACGTGTTGCTGTACGCCTATGAGATTATCAACCTGTCCGATCAATTGGATCCTTCCCATGGGCAGGCACAGCTTCTGGGAATGTGGATCCATTATCGGGATACGTACTGCCAATTGGATAGTTATTTCCCGGATTGGATCTGCGACTATAGCTTGATCCACCACCTGCCTCCACCTACCGATCTGGCGCCCAACCTTCGTTCGGCGTTGATGAAACGGTGTGGGTTAAAGGAGTTTTACGTGGGCGGAGATTCAGAGGACGGTTATTTGCAGGCATTGTTGATTTTTTGCTCCAACTACGACTATCGTAAAAGCAAGTTCTGCACGCCCGAAAACCGTTCGTTGTTTGACCGAACCGTGCGGGAAACTCTGCGGTCTGTGACACAAAAAATGAGTGAGGATGGAAAGCTGTTTTCTGCATCCGGAATGGAAGACAGCAGATTGACCAGGGACGCTTATTCCGGGGCGCTTTGCTCCTACCGTATGAAACGGAAATTGGAGATCTCCTTTTGCTCTTTCTCCCGCTCTCATGAATTGCGTTTTCTGATCACGGACGTTCTGAAATATACGGAAAACAAGATACGGGGGTATCTCGGCGTGCGCTCCAAGCTGACGGTCTACGCACTTCCGATCCCCATTCGTGAGCTGATCGACGAGCGTGCGTTGGAATTGTTACCGAAACGGGTTACAACGGAGCAGCGGCGGCAAAAGGAAGAAGAAGCATCCTACGCCGCGCTTTACGATATTCCCAATACACCGCTTTCTTTGTCCCATGCTGCGGAGATCGAGCAGGATTCCTGGGATACCACGCAAAAATTGGTGGATGCGTTCGAGGAAGAAAAAACAGAAGAAGTGAAGTCGGTTCCCATGCCGCAGGTCGAAAAAACCGCACACGCACCCACAGAAAACGAATTATCCCACCTTTTGCTGCCGTATCGCGCTTTTCTCAATGCCGTCCTGCGAGAGGATCTTGTGGGACAGAAAGCGGCGGCAAAAGAGATGGGGAAGCTCGCGGATGCCGTCGCGGAAGAAATTAACGAATTGGCGTCGGACGCCATGAGCGACGTGCTGTTGGAAGACGGTGACGACGGTTATCGTGTGATAGAGGAATACAAGTCTTTGTTAAGTGACGGTGAATGACCGTTGCTTGGAAAGGAGAGATACATGACGGAACAACAAAATAACGGAACTCCCAAGGTTCCCAAGCGGATATTGACCTCGCTTTTGGCATCGGTTTCAGCAGGAGTGGTGCCGAGAGCGGGAGCTCCATACCTGGCAATCGGCAGAAAGGATGAGATCGCCGCGTTGCTGTCGGATCTGGAAACGGTGAACGAGGGTGGCGGCTCCATGCGCTTTCTCATCGGACGCTACGGGAGCGGAAAGAGCTTTCTTATGCAGCTGATCCGCGGATACGCGCTGGAACAGGGCTTTTTGACGGCGGATGCCGATCTTTCCCCTGAACGCAGGCTTTACGGTAGCGGCGGAAGTGGTGTTGCAACCTATCGGGAGCTGGTGAAAAACCTGGCATCCAAGGCATCCCCCGATGGCGGAGCTTTGCCCAAAATGCTTGCCCGTTGGATCGGGGAATTGCAAGCTGAGCTGGTAGAGGACGGAGTTGCTCCCGAATCACCTCAGTTTACCCATTCTCTGAATCATAGGATCCTTTGCGTAATGCAGGAGATGGAAACCCTGGTGGGGGGCTTTGATTTTGCCCACGTGATCACGGCGTATTACCGCGCTTACTGTGACGGCGACGATCTGAAACGCAGCGCTTGTCTGCGTTGGTTGCGAGGGGAGTTTTCATCCAAGACCGAGGCAAGACACGACCTTGGATTTTCGGTTTCGGTGATCATCGACGATGAAAACTGGTACGATTTCCTCAAGCTATGGGCAGCCATGGCGAAGACAATGGGATATCGCGGCTTGATCGTGTTTATCGACGAGTGTGTGAATCTTTATAAGATCTCCCACCGCGTCAGCCGTGAGAACAACTATGAGAAAATTCTTTCCATGTTCAACGATACCTTGCAGGGCAGAGCGCCCGGACTGGCTTTGATCCTTGGCGGTACTCCGCAATTTTTGGAAGATACCCGACGGGGACTGTTCAGCTATGAGGCACTCCGAAGCCGCCTTTGCGATAGCAGATTTGCGTTGGACGGATTTAAAAATCTGATCGGTCCCGTGATCCGCTTGCGCCGACTCACCGATGACGAGCTGTTTGCGCTGATCCTGCGCGTTACGGCACTCTACGCTCAAAATTACGGCTCCGAGCCGCGGATCAACCGAGAACAAATGATCCAATTTTTGCAGATCTGTCTTTCCAGAGCGGGAGCTGACAGCATGATCACTCCCCGGGAAATGCTTCGCGATTATATGACCGTTCTCAATATCCTCATGCAGAATCCCGAAGCGAATTTTGAGGACGTGATCGGATCCGCCGTCACGCTGAAGACCGACGCGGAAGCCGAAGTGACTTCTGTGGACTCTCCAAAGCAGGAGCAAAAGCAGTTCTCCTTGGACGAAATTGATATTTGAGAGGGGGAGAGAAGATGCCGACGTCCGTGTTTGATCGGTTTCCCGAGTTCATTCGGGAGTATATCTATTCCCACGGTTGGGAATCTTTGCGCGCCGTCCAGGTTGCGGCGGCAGAAACCATATTGGATAGTGACCGTGACCTGCTGTTGACTTCTTCCACGGCAAGCGGGAAGACCGAGGCGGCGTTCTTTCCCATTCTCGCCGATCTTTGGGAAAATCCCTCAAGCAGTGTGGCGGTGCTTTATATTGCGCCGCTGAAAAGTCTGATCAACGATCAGTTTTATCGGATCGAGGAGCTTCTGGAGCAGAGTGGGATCCCCGTTACCCATTGGCATGGGGATGTGGCGCAATCCCATAAAAAGAAGCTACTGGAAGATCCCAAGGGGATCCTTCAGATCACGCCCGAATCCCTGGAGTCCATGCTGATCAATCGAAGCAACGATCTGGTACGGGTGTTTGGAGATCTGCGGTATGTGGTGATCGATGAGCTTCATGTTCTCACCGGAAGTGACCGAGGCAATCAGATCCTTTGCCAACTGTCCAGAATTGGTCGGCTGATCGGATACCATCCCCGTCGGATCGGATTGTCCGCTACCATCGGAGATCCCCATCTTGCCGCCGCGTGGTTGAGCGCGGGAACGGGGCGGGAATGTGACGTTCCTACGTTTGGGAAGGAAGCCTTGCGTTGGCGGTTGGGATTGGAGCATTTTTACGTGCAGAATCCAAACGAGGATCAAGCCACCGATCCGAAGGACCAAAAAAACGCGACGGGGCAATCGACACCGCCGCCCACGCCTTACGATGCAGGCTATTCCTATATGTACGACTGCATCCATGATCGAAAATCTCTGGTGTTTTCCAATTCCAGAGAAGAAACCGAGTATCTTTGTGCCACCTTCCGCCAGATCGCAAAGCTGCGAGGAGATCCCGATGTGTTTCTCATTCACCACGGAAATCTTTCCGCATCGATCCGTGAGGAAGCGGAATTGAAGATGAAACAGGACGAGCAGTTTGCCGTGACCTGTGCCACCGTCACCATGGAATTGGGGATCAACATCGGCGGATTGGAACGGATCTTGCAGAATCAGTCGCCCAATTCGGTCACCAGCTTTTTGCAACGGCTGGGACGCTCGGGCAGACGGGGACAGCCGCCCGAAATGATGATGGTGTTCCGAGAGGAGGATCCGCTCCCCAACGCACCGTTGCCCAATCTGATCCCGTGGGAATTGCTGAAAGCCATTGCCATCGTTGAGCTGTATCGCGAGGAGCGTTTCATCGAGCCGCCCACCATGCGGAAGATGCCGTTCAGTTTGCTGTTCCATCAGACCTTGAGCGTGCTGGCGTCCACGGGAGAGCTGACCGCAAGAAATCTGGCGGAACGGGTGTTGGCGCTGCCGCCCTTCGCCCACGTTTCCAAAGAGGATTACAAGGTTTTGATCGTTTCCATGCTGAACAACGATTTTCTGGAAATGACTGAAGAAAAAACGCTGATCGTTGGCTTGGCGGGAGAGCGCTTGCTGAAAAGCTTCAAGTTTTACGCGGTGTTCAAGGATTCAGAGGACTTCACGGTGCGTTGCGGTTCGGACGAGATCGGAACCATCACCACGCCGCCCCCCGTTGGGGATCGGTTCGCGCTGGCAGGTAGGCTTTGGGAAGTGGAAGAACTGGACATTCAGCGAAAATTGATCTACGTCAAGAGCGTGGAAGGGAAGATGGAAGTATCCTGGCCCGGGGATTACGGCGAGGTGCATACCCGCATCGTGGAACGAATGAGGCAGGTCCTCACGGAAGACACCGTGTACCCGTACCTCAAGCCCAACGCCCAAAAGCGGCTTGACGTGGCGCGTCATGTAGCGAGAAATACGGGAATGACCGAGCATTCGTTGGTGCATTTGGGCGGATATACTTGGTGCTTGTTCCCGTGGCTGGGGACGAGATCTTTCCGAACGATGCGCAGATTGATACAGAGCGAGAGCCGACGGTTCGGCATCACGGGCGTGGAATATGAGGGCTGTTATTTTATCAAATTCCGTATGTCGGGCGGAAATGACTACGAGCTGATGCAAGCGTTGAATGTCCGAGCGGAAGCAGGGATCGATGCCCATGCTCTGGTGGCAAGCGGGGAATTGCCCGTGTTTGAAAAATACGATCACTATATTCCCGCAGACCTCTTACGATCTGCGTACGCCACGGATAAACTGAATCCCCACGAGACAGGCGCGCGTATTCAAGAGATTTTCAATCAGTTTTAACGAAATAATGACAAAATATTGACCTCAAAAAAGTCCCATGGGAGCATCGGCAGTACCGAAACCATCGGACTTTTTGCTTTGATACCTGATTTTGCAGAGAATCCCGCCACAGGAAAAAACCACATATCCGCTTTCTTTCCCAGAAATCATTGACAAATATACTTTTGTATGATATAATATGTTGGTAAAATGAGTTTTTTGTCTAATGAAGATGGAGGTGTTTTTTTGAATTCGCCTGTACAATCAACCGTTAAATGTGATGTGGACTATGGTCTTGTTTCAATCATTATGCCAAATTACAATGGTGAGAAATATTTGAAGGAAACGATTGAGAGTGTTTTGTCACAGACGTATCCTAATTGGGAACTTTTGTTTGTTGACGATTGTTCCACTGATACATCTGTTGAACTTGTGCGATCATTTAACGATGATCGGATAAAAGTATATTGCAATGAGTCAAATCAAGGTGCTGCTGCTTCCAGAAACCGTGCACTTCGTGAAGCAAATGGGCGATGGATTGCTTTTTTAGATAGCGATGACCTATGGCAAAAACAGAAGTTACACCTTCAAATAGAATTCATGGTAGAAAATCAAATTTCCTTTTCTTTTACGTCGTATTCTGTTGTAAGGGAAAATGATTTTGTTGTTGAGTTTAATCCGCCCAAAGATGATTATGATTACAAGATGATTTTAAAGCATTGTTCTATTGGGTGCTCTACTGTGATATACGATAGAGAGAAAGTAGGAATGGTATATATGCCCATTGAGGCTGAAAAGCGTGAAGATTTCGCTTGTTGGCTTAAAATTTTAAGAACTGAAAAAAGCGCTGTCTGTTTTCACAAGAATTTGACCACATACAACCTACATACAAATTCCCTTTCTTCAAACAAATTCAAAATGATGAAATATCAATGGAATGTGTATAGAAAAGTAGAGAAAATACCGTTTTTTAAGTCCCTCTATTATTTGGCTAACTGGGCGTATCGAGGTTACTTTAAATATAGGTGATTTTAAAATGTTAAAATAGAGGTGGATGATGCTTTTTTCGATTATTGTGCCTTGCCATAATGTGATCAACCGAATTAAAGATTTGTTTAAAATGTTGGCAGATAGATTGTACACAAATTACGAAGTGGTTTTTGTTGATGACTGTTCGTCTGATGGTTCTTTTATTTATATGCAGAATAATAATCCAATGCCAGACCATTTTAAAATCGTTCAAACAGAAGTTAACCTTGGACCAGGGGGGGCAAGAAATAAAGGTTTGTCATGCGCAAAAGGAGATTTTATTCTCTTTCTTGATAGTGATGATTTCTTTGATTTACATATTTTGCAATACATGGAAAAGATTATTGGAACAGATTGCGACTGCGATGCTGTGGTATTCCCCTTTTTTTCGTGCAATAAAAATAAAAAAGAAAAAAAAATTGACCTATTTCCCGATTATTCAGAGGGGGGGGTTATTCCTGCATCTATTGCGGTGACTGATTCTGGCATGGTATGGTCCAAACTTTTTCGACGCTCTATTATAGAAGAAAATGGAGTTTTGTTTCCGCAGACGAAGATTGGAGAAGATCGTGTTTTTTGGACGAGGTATTGTTGTTTTGCTCGAAAAATATTGAAGTCTGATCGTCCTTTTTATAAATATATTCGAACATCGACCTCTATCACTCATACGATACGGAAAGAAAATATTGAGGATGTATCTGCCTTTGAATTTTTGCAACCGTTATACAGCGATTTTTTTCAAGAAGTGGAGACGCTGATGTTTGTGAATGCACATTTGTTACATTATGCAAAGCAAATGTGCGACCAAGGCTTTTCGACAAAAGAAATCAAACAATGGTTTGCGGTGGAAAACAAACGCTATCCAAATTGGATTAGACATATGAATTTGAAATCGCAATCTATATATAGAAAGTGTATATACATTGCAATGTATTATAATCGCCCTGTATTGATTAAATCAATTATGTTTATAAGACGTATCCTATATTGAACTTTTGATTCGAAAGTATAACACTCTTTAGGGAAGGAGATGATTCCTTTGGCTGCATCAAAAAAGAGTATATTTAGGAATATTTGGATTGTTTTGTTCTTTTTTGTATTGCTTTTTTCACCGCCGTTTCTACCATACCCCCATTTGCTGTTGGCAATTTTTTCTATTGCCATGTTAATGATTTTTTATAGAAACAAGGTGTTGTATATTGTTTCTGCCAGCGAGCAATGGAAGTGGGGATTGGTGTGGCTTTTTCTGTTTTGTTATGCGGTTATAATTATCATTCTTAACTGGTTGCTGTTTCAAGATGTAGTGCAATTCGGTCACTATATGTCGCTTTTCAATCGCTATTTTGTATTGCTTCTCACAGTTGTACCGTGCGTGACATATTACCTTGCATATACGAAGGATAAGCACATCACTTTGGAAGATACGTTACGATTCATGATTGGTGCCGCATTGGTTGAAACCGCCTGTGTTTTCCTGTCCTTTTTATCTGATCCTATACATGAATTTTTTTTGTTTTTTCTGAAGAAGTATGGAGATAGCAGGCTCTATAGTAACACTTGGTATCTAACAATTCGTTCATATGGATTTGCAGGGACTTTGGTGGATGTTTTTGGTCTTGGTATGGGGTTGTTGGCTGGAATCTCCTTGTTTTATGGCATACTTCGGAAAAGAAGGTATATGTTGTATTCCATCTTGATTGCGCTTGCCGGAATGATGAATGCTAGAACTACGTTGATTATTTATGCCATAAGTGTTGGAATTGCAATTCTTTACACATTGACCCATGTTCGACTAAAATTGATTCTTCAATGGATAGCAATTATTGGATGTTCTATTTTGGGGCTGTCATTTGCTCTATCTTTTTTGAAAGAACAAAATTTAGCAACGTACGATTGGATCATGAATGGAATCAAAAGTGTTCAGCAGGTTTTCAAAGGTGAGGGAACGTCGGACTCATTAGCTGTTTTGTTTTCGGATGGCTTTTGGAATTTTTCAGATAATGCTTTTCAGCTTTTATTTGGGGCGGGGCACTCGCTTTATTCTGCGGAAGGGTACACACATTCGGATGTGGGATATGTGAATGAGATTTGGTTTATCGGTATTATTGGATCTTTGGCGCTTTATGCTTTTATGATATGGCTATTAACAAGGTGCTATTTAACTACGAAAAACAAATTGGTACGGTTATGTTCGATTTTCTTTCTGCTGTCATATTTTGTTTTTAACATTAAGGGGAGTGTACTTGGATATAATCCGGGAGCTGTTGTTCTTTTTGTTGCAGTATTTATTTTTCTGTTTTATACAAAAAGGAAGATGGAGGAAATATGACCTATGTGTAAAGAGAATATTATGGTAAGTGTTGTTTGTCTTGCATACAATCACGAAAAATATATAGCCAATGCTTTGGATGGATTTGTATCTCAAAAGACTTCGTTTGCCTATGAGGTAATTGTTCACGACGATGCATCTACGGATGGAACAAGAAAAATTATTGAGGAGTATGCCGAGAAGTATCCTGATATAATCAAGCCGATTTTTCAAAAAGAAAACCAATATTCAAAAAAAGTGGGAATTTCTGCGACGTATATATGCCCGATTGCAGAAGGAAAGTATATAGCATATTGTGAGGGGGATGACTTTTGGATTGATTGCAATAAGTTGCAAAAGCAGTTTGATATTATGGAAGCGCATCCGGAATGCTCAATGTGTACACACACTGTCCAGCGTGTTTTTGAAGATGGATCAATTACTAAAGGATGTCATCCTTCCTTCCCAATGCCCGAGAGAAAATTAGGAACACAGGATTTTCTGAATATACAATCAAAGTACCCGTTTCAGACGTCAAGTTTCTTTATCCGAAAAGCGTTTTGGTATGATCTTATGCTGTATCCACCTGAATTTAAGCTCGTGTCTAAAGTTGGTGATGAGCCGATGTTACTTTACATGGTTGCCAAAGGTGATATTTACTTTGTGAATGAAACAATGTCTTCGTACCGCATAATGAGTGTTGGAAGTTGGAGTGCAAGTCAACATAATAATCCTCAAAAAAGAATTGAGAGGGCAAAGAACACATATGACATGATGCGTTTATACGATGAATATACAGAACATAAGTTTGATTGTCATTTGCTGAAATACAAGTGTAATTTGCTTCGTTTTGAAGGGAATTTTAAAGAAATAGTTAAGAAGGAAAATAGGGCTTATATAAAACAGTTGTCGCTCTTAAAACGCATATACATATATGTTTGTGCTGCATTTCCTTTTGTTGCGAAAATAATTAGGACGGAGTGATTGTTTTAGAATGAATCACGGATCGGTTTCAAAAGGCTTTTTTTGGAAACTCCTTGAGCGGTTTGGTGTTCAAGGCGGACAGTTTGTTCTGCAAATTATACTGGCTCGATTGCTAGACCCCGAGCATTACGGCGTGTTGTCGATTATGGTCATTTTCACTACTTTGGCAAATGTGTTTATACAAAGTGGTTTCAATACGGCGTTGATTCAAAATAAGGATGTGGATGAGGATGATTATTCATCGGTGTTTTGGATCACGCTTGGGATCGCGGCGTTGTTGTATGGAATTCTTTATCTGTGCGCGCCCTTGATCGCAACTTTTTACGAAATGCCCGATATTGTTCAGCCATTCAGAATCCTTTCGCTGATGCTGATCCCTGGAGCCTTTAATTCCATTCAGTTGGCAAAAGTCAGCCGAGAGATGGATTTTCGGAAAGTCTTTTTCAGTAGTATATGGGCAATTGTTGTTTCCGGTGCTGTTGGAATTGCCATGGCGTATATGGGCTTTGGGCTTTGGGCTTTGGTCGCGCAGAGCTTGGTGAATACCGTGGTGGTTTGCGTTGTAATGTGGTTTACCGTAAAATGGAGACCGAGATTCGTTTGCAATTTGCAACGTGTTAAAGTGTTGTTCGCTTTTGGATGGAAATTGCTGGTTTCGGGGTTGATTGATACCTTATATCAAGACTTGCGTAGTTTGGTGATCGGAAAAAAGTATGATTCCGGTACGCTGGGATACTATAACCGAGGGAAACAGTTTCCGCAGTTTATGATCAATTCGATCAATGGTACGGTTCAGAGTGTGATGTTGCCCGCTATGTCGGCGGAACAGGAGCATAAGGATCGCGTCAAAGCTATGATGCGGAAGTCTATTACTTTAAGTGCATACATCATTTTTCCAATGATGGCGGGGCTGGCGGGTGTTGCTACTCCATTAGTGAGTTTGCTTTTGACTGACAAATGGTTGCCATGTGTGCCGTATATGCAGATCTATTGCTTTACGTTTGCGTTTTACCCGGTTCATTCATGCAATTTGCAGGCAATGAATGCTATGGGACGTAGTGATATGTTTTTAAAACTTGAGATTATTAAAAAGAGTTACGGATTATTGACATTGGTAATTGCCGTGTTTTGTTTTGATTCACCGTTGGCAATTGCGATGACGGGAATTGTAACAACAGTGATCAGCTGTTTCGTAAATGCTTATCCCAATAAGAAACTGATCAATTATTCATATTTTGAGCAAATGCGTGATATCCTGCCTACAATGATTTTATCGTTCTTAATGCTTGTTGTTGTTTTAGCTGTGGGATTGTTGCCATTGGGGACGATTTGGGTTTTGTTGCTTCAAATTATAGCAGGGGTAGTCTTTTATATAGCCGGTTCGGCATTGTTTCGTATGGCTCCCTTTTTTATGGTGTTGTCCATTTTGAACAAATTTCTGTTAAGAAAAAGGAATCATAATCATGCCTGATGTAAAGCAAATTGAGTTGTTTTTACAAAAAGTAGACTGTTCTTTTCCAATTCCATTATCACAAAAGCAGGAACTTGGAGCTTTTGCGAGAAAGCTGTGTGAAAAAGCCACGATATGCACTGTAATGGAAAACGAAAAAATTGTTGCTATGGCAGCGGGGTATATTGAGAATGTGGTGGATCAAATGGGATACATTTCGGTCGTTGCTACAGTTCAAGAAGCGCAAGGAAAAGGATATGCCTCACGTGTAATTTCTGATTTTCTCTTGCGTGCCAGAGATCAGGGGCTTAAGGCGGTGCATCTCTATACTTCGCCGACCAATAAGATTGCTTTGCGAATGTATGAAAGATTAGGCTTTGAGAGGTACGATCTTGAAAACGAGCCAAGACCGTACGACGTGCATCTGCTTTATCGAATTTTACAAAAAACGGAAGGGGAAAAGTCATGAATGTATTATTGACATCGGTTGGTCGAAGAGCCTATATGGTGAAATACTTTAAAAATGCACTGGGAGCCAACGGAAAGGTTCATGTTTGTAATTCCGATGATCTGACTGTTGCTTTTCATTATGCCGACTGTAGCGTGATTTCTCCTTTGATATATGATGATTCATATATTCCGTTTCTCTTAAATTATTGCAAAGAAAATCAGATTGATATTTTGTTATCTTTGTTTGACATTGATCTTTTGATTCTTGCTAAAAACAAGCATAGGTTTGAGGCGATAGGGACGAGGGTAATTGTTTCGGACGAGTGGTTGATTGAAATTTGCAACGACAAATGGAAGACGTATCACTTTTTAAAAGAGAATGGCTTTGCGGTCCCCAAAACATATATTTCTTTACAACGTGTTTTGTTGGCGTTAGAGAGCGGGGAACTGAAATATCCGATTATTGTAAAGCCTCGTTTTGGATGTGGATCCATTGGTATGTCGGTGGCAGAGGATGAAATGGCGCTTTTATACTACTTCCGACGGAATACCCGTGTAATAGGAAAGAGCTATCTAAAGTATGAATCGTCATCGGTTCCGGTAGATGAGCAGATCCTTTACCAAGAGTGTCTGGAAGGACAGGAATATGGCGCGGACATTATTCATGATTTATCTGGCAATCTGCAAAATGTCATTTTGAAAAAGAAGATTGCTATGCGTGCAGGGGAAACGGATATTGCTGAAGTTGTGGACGTTCCTGTTATTGCAGAGGAATTGAAAAGACTCAGCGGTTTGACGAAGCATATCGGCAACATGGATTGTGATGTTTTTTTAGTGGACGGAAAGCCGTATGTGTTGGAAATGAACGCACGTTTTGGCGGCGGATATCCATTTAGTCATATGGCAGGCTGTGATTTGCCGAGGGCAATTTTGGAGTGGAATAATGGAAACTGTGAAACGGACGAGTTGTTATCTTACTCAACAGGGATTACGGCTTTCAAAGAATTGACATTAACAAAGACAAAAGATTAAAGGAGCGCAGAAAATGAAAAAGAGGAAACTATTGATTTTAGGTGCTATTTCTGCGATGAACGAAATCGTAATTGATGCAAAAAAGATGGGATATCATGTAATCGTAACAGATTACCTTGAAAACTCACCTGCAAAGAAATTTGCTGATGAAACGTGGATGTTTAGTATTGATGATGTGGATGGTATAGTTGAAAAGTGTAAAGAATGCCATGTTGATGGGGTTATGAACTATTGTATCGACCCAGGACAGAAACCTTACCAGCAAATTTGTGAACGATTGGGACTTCCGTGCGTTGCTGGCTATCACCAATTTGATATTATGACAAATAAAGATAAATTTGCTAAATGTTGTTTAGAGTATGATTTAGATGTGATTCCTAAATTCAATTTAAACGGAGATTTGAACGAAACGGATTATTTGAGTTTGCCGTACCCAATTATGATTAAGCCAGTTGACGGAAGAGCATCTAAAGGAATTATTGTTGTTGAGCGTGCGGAGGACATGTCACCTGCGATTGAATATGCGCTTCAGTATTCAAAAAGAAAAGAAGTAGTTATTGAGAAATATATGAGATGTCCAGAATTTTGTGCAAAATATGTAGCGTGCGATGGACACATTTATTTTACTTCTATGTCGGATGTTTGGGATAGTGTGTTATCTGATGGAACAAGAGTTTATATGGGAACTTCGTCCTACCCGTCACGATATTATAAAGAGTATGTTTCCAATACGAATGATAAGGTAATCAAGATGCTCCAATCAATCGGGATTAAAAACGGGGCAATGTCTATGACTGGATTTTATGATCATGGTAAATTTCGTTTTTTTGATCCTTCTCTTCGAATGGGAGGCGCACAGGATTGGCGTATTGTTGAGGCTGCTAGCGGTATAAATATTGCTAATTTGTTGACTAATTTTGCTATGACTGGTCGTATGGGCGACGATGATGTGATTCAAAAAGTTGACCATGCATTTGCTCAAAAACATTCAGCATTATTGTATTATGATTTGATGTGCGGGGAAATTGGTTCTATTCAAGGGATTGGCGAAATTCTTAAATTACCAGGAGTAGTTGGATATCATCAATGCCATGTGGTTGGTGATCGAATTGAAAGTTATGGCACTGCGAATAATGTTGCAATCCGATTCATTGTGTCTTGTGATTCTCGCGAACAGTTTCTGTCAACAGTGCATCGTGCTAATTCCTTAATTTCAATTTGCGATGTTCATGGAAATGATATGATTGCTCCAAAGTTTTCTCCTGTTGAGTAAAAATCTGAACTTTATTGATTTGGAGGTCATTATGCCATCAGCTTTTATTTATCTTGGAGTTATGCTTGTAGTTATTCTTGCGTGGTTTTTATTATTCAAGCGTCCGATTTACGAGGCAATTCTCCTTTCCTTTATTGCGTTGGTTGCAATAACGAATACTTGGACACAGATTCCTGAATTTTTCATGTCGGGAATTAATACTTCGCTGATCTATTCTATGACGGTTTTTGTTGCGATGTCTATTATTTTGACAAAAACAAAAGTGATAGACGGTGCCATTTCAATTATTCTTGCGTTGCTTGGTAAAATTCCAGGAGGGGCGGGATACGTTTCAGTAGTAGCTAGTGCGTTTATGGGGGCGCTTTCTGGTTCCGGTCCTGGTAACATTATGGCAACCGGTACTATGACAATTCCTGCAATGAAACGTTCTGGTTTTCCGGCGGAATTGGCAGCCAATATTGAGAGTACGTCAAGTTACCTTGGAAATATGATCCCACCATCATCTAATATTGTGGCAGCGTTAGGGGCGTTTACTGCATTGTATCCAATGTTAGAAATGACATCTAGTCAATTTTGGATTGTGTGTTGGGGGTGTTCTCTTTGGTTTATATTGCAACGTTTAATTACGGTTTTTCTTTTTTGTAAGTATTATAAAGTTCAAGGCATGGACAAAGCGGAGATTCCAAGCCTGAAAGAAACTATCAAACAAGGATGGCAGGGATTGTTTCTTCCTGTGATTATTTTGTTGCCGTTTGTGCTTGATTATCTGTTTAAAGATACATTCTTTACTTCAAGATTAAGTGCCACAGGTGCCAAATATTTGTCTAGTTCGCTTCTTTATTTTATCGCAGGAATTGCTGTAATATATGCTGTTATCGTAATAAAAGATAAAAAGACGGTTACACCCCATGCTATGGCAAAAATGCTTTCTAATAGTATAAAAAGTGTTTCCCCCGCAATTTCTGCCTGTATCTTTGGATATATGGTCGGTTCACTGTTTACATCCCTGAATGTTACTGATGAGTTGCAGATTTTTATTTCCGAGATGAATCTTGGGAAATTAGGGCTTTGCATTGTGATTCCGTTGATTGCTTGTTTTATGGGAATGTTAATTCCCGGATCTTCTATCGTTGTAATTTTTGGTCCCGTTTTCATTTCATTATTAGCTGCTGTTGGGGTGAACCCGTTATTGGTTGCTGCAATGCTCCCGTGTATTTGCGGGGTGATGTGCGGTATTACTCCGCCGCTGGCACTTGGAATGTACGCGGGTATGAGTATTGCAGAATCTGATTATAGTAAAACAGTAAAAAATGATTTGTGGTGGGTTGCTGGACAATACATTATGGAAGTTGTTATTTTGATGGGATGGCTTCCAATATTGGGATTGTGAGGGTTGAAAAATGAAGAAATTTATTCAAAAAATTGCAGATGTAATAGGATCGATTTTTGGATATGGATTGTTACTTTCTCTTTTGATTGGAGCACTATCATTTTTTGCATATGTCGTCGCAATCATAATAGGCGGTGAAGTTGCTGTTGCGATTTGCACTTTTGTGTATAAAGAGATCTATCCTCACCTTATAACGGGCACATCAATTATCGTACTGTTAGGCCTTTTGAGAATGTACTTGGTAGGAGAAACTGCGCTTTCTTCTGACAAGAAAAAGAAGGCAACTAAAGATAAATCTGTCGTGCAATTTAAATAGGAGAGTTTTTATGGCAATTAATGTAACCCGTTCCTCAATGCCTTCATTTGAGGAATATTGTGAAGAAATCAAAGAACTTTGGGACACCCACTGGCTGACCAACATGGGAGCAAAGCATAGGCAATTAGAGGCGGACTTGAAAGCTTACTTGAATACGCCCAACGTAACACTTTACACCAACGGACATCTTGCGTTGGAAAACGTGATTACTGCAATGAATTTTCCAAAGGGCAGTGAAGTGATTACAACTCCATTTACCTTTGCATCCACCACTCACGCAATTGTGAGAAACGGTTTGGTGCCCGTGTTTTGTGACGTAAACGATGTTGACTATACCATGGACGTGACCAAGATCGAATCGCTCATTACCGATAAAACCGCTGCGATTGTTCCCGTTCACGTGTACGGAAATATTTGTAACGTAGATGAGATCAAGCGAATTGCGGATCAATACGGCTTGAAAGTGATATACGATGCTGCCCATGCTTTTGGTGTTACATATAAGGGGGTCAGTTCCGCAAACTTTGGCGACGCGTCGATGTTCAGCTTCCACGCCACAAAGGTATTTAATACCATCGAGGGGGGCGCGATCTGCTTTGCCAATTCGGAGTTGGTTCAAGTGTTGAACGATATGAAGAATTTTGGAATTCGCGGTCCCGAATCGGTTGCATACGTGGGCGGAAATGCGAAAATGAACGAATTCCAGGCTGCAATGGGTATTTGCAATCTTCGACATTTGGATTGCGAAATTGCAAAACGAAAGGCTGTGGTCGAGCATTACCGAGAGAGATTGAATGGGGTGAAGGGGATCAAACTTTGTCCTGAACAGCCCGACGTGAAGTCCAATTATGCGTATTTCCCGGTGGTTTTTGACGGATACAAATATACGCGAGATGATGTTTTCGCGCGATTGAAAGCCGAAAATATTGTTGCAAGAAAGTACTTCTATCCCTTGGCAAATGCTTTTGAATGTTACAAAAACTATCCAACAGCAGGTGTGGAGAAGACTCCTGTGGCAGCCTATATTGCAGATCGCGTATTGACGTTGCCGTTGTATGCGGATCTGACCGTTGAGGAAGTGGATCAAATTTGTGATCTGTTTTTATGATGGAGAAACGAACCGTTTACTATGTTGGTAAATGGTTCGTCTTCTTTTGAGAACAAATTTTGACAGAGGTAAAAAATGAACCAACAGATTACCTATGAAGAAGCCTGCGGCTTGATTTCGTGTGGCAGGTGGCGGCATTTTAAGGGGAACGTTTATGAGGTGATTGGGATCGCGAAGCATTCCGAAACGCTGGAGCCGATGGTGGTGTACCGCGCGCTTTACGGGGAAGGTACTGTTTGGGTTCGTCCTGCGTCCATGTGGCTGGAGCGTGTGGAGCGCGACGGAAAGACCTTTCCGAGATTTACTTTTCAAGGGGGAACCGTAACGTGACGGAGATACAAAAACGTTTATTTGAGATGCGGGATCCGAGTTACCATGCGTTTCAGAGCAAGCTGATGCCAACGGTGGATCCCACGCGCATCATCGGTGTGCGGACTCCCGTTTTGCGAAAGTACGCGAAATCCTTATTTGGAACCGCTGAAGCGGATTCCTTTTTGAATTCTTTGCCGCATACGTATTACGAGGAAGATCAGCTTCACGGATTCCTGATCGAGCAGATCAAAGAGTTTGACGTTGCAATGTCGGCGATGGAGGATTTTCTTCCGTACATCGACAATTGGGCGACCTGCGACGGTGTTTCTCCCAAGGTGTTTGCAAAAAACTTGGACGCATTGTTGCCCCATATTGAGCAATGGTTGTGTTCTGAACACTGTTACACCGTTCGGTATGGCATCGGTATGTTGATGCGGTACTATTTGACCGATGGCTATTCCGACGCGTACCCCGAACGGGTGTCGAAGATCAAAAGCGAGGAATATTACGTGAATATGATGATCGCATGGTATTTCGCCACCGCTTTGGCGGTTCGGTTTGAGGATATCGTGACATACCTTGCGGAACGCCGCCTATCTCCATGGATTCACAGAAAAACCATTCAGAAAGCCCTTGAAAGTTATCGCATTGCGGAGGAACAGAAGCGTTTTTTGAAGCTTTTGCGTTCAAACGGGTAGAAAAAAGTAAAATCTGACCGAAAATTTCTAAAAGGCCATTGAAAAATCCGACCAATTCCTTTATAATATAAGGGGAATGTTTTCTAAAAAACAACAAGGATGGAACATGAAAATGAATCAGGAAAAAGAACGCACGAATCAACAGGTTCTCAAGGAAGTGTACGAGGCGTTGACCGAAAAGGGCTATAATCCCATTGGGCAGATCGTTGGATATTTGCTGTCCGAGGATCCCACTTACATCACCAATTGCGGAAACGCGCGCTCGCTGATCCGTACCATAGACCGCGACGAGCTGATGGTGGAATTGGTAAAAAATTATTTGGAGCTGGAGTAATGGATTGTCGTTTGACCTGCATTTCTCTGCGGAGCGGGGAAGCGATTCCCGTGCCGCGGAGCACCGTTCTGTGCTTGGGAAATTTTGACGGCGTACACACCGCCCATCGAATCCTGCTATCCTCGGCGGTGGCATGGCAGAAAGAGCGGTTTCCAAACGCCGTGACGGGGGTATTCTGCTTTCGGGAATTGCCCGCGTTTGTTCTGGAAAAGACTTTTTCCGGCGCGCTTTGCGGCTTGGATGAACGGCTGGAACGGTTTCGGGCTTGCGGAATGGAGTTTGCGGTTCTGGCAGACTTCTCCGATCTGCGCCACCTTTCGGCGGAGGATTATATCCAAACCGTCTTGAAAGGGGAATGTAACGCGGTGGCGGTTGCCTGCGGGTATAATCACCGCTTCGGAACGGGCGGAGCGGGGGATATATCCATGTTGCGCCGTGATTTCGGGGAACGCTTGTTCGTGCAGGATGCTGTGGAATTGGACGGTGCCCCCGTCAGTTCTTCGCGGATTCGCAAGCTGCTGCAAACGGGGGAGGCGGAATCTGCGGCAATGCTTTTGACTCGCCCCTACGAGATCACGGCTCCCGTGCTTCACGGGAAAGCCTTGGGCAGCCGTATGGGGACGCCTACGGTCAATCAGAAATTCCCCCAAGGAGCAGTCGTTCCAAAGCGCGGCGTTTACGTGACCGAATGTGCCGTAAACGGGATCGTTTACAGAGGCGTGACCAACGTGGGCGTTCGTCCGACGGTGGAGTCGGACGGCGAGGTGAATTTTGAAACGTATCTATTGGATTTTTCGGGAGATCTCTACGGAAAAACGTTGACGGTAAAGTTTTTGAAGTATCTTCGCGAAGAACGAAAATTTGAGGATGCGGACTCCCTTTGGCGTCAGATCTCCGCTGATATAGAGGCGGCGAGAGCGTGTTGAGCGAATATCAAAAGTGGGAAAGGAGATGATCGGGTGAAGCCGTTTGGCAAGCTGATTGCCGTTTTTTTACTGGTTGCGGTCGTGCTGTCTTTGGGGACTTCAAGGGCGTTCGCGGAATCATCGGCAGAGCCTTTCCCTGACGTGTCCAAAGCGTCCGCGGTATATTTTTACCATCTGGAAAGCGGGCGGTGTATGGGGGCGAAAAACGAGGATGCCGTGCTGCCCGCGGGAACCACCGTGCGGCTGCTGTCGGGGCTGATCTTTTGTGAGGAGCTGGCAGACCGCCAAGGGGAATGGATCACCGTTGAGGAATCCATGCTCCGTGAAACCACGGGATATTACCGTTACGGAATGGAAGCGGGGGAGCGATACACGGTGGAGCAACTGCTTTACCTCTCCGTTTGCGGCGGTTATAACGACGCGTTTTACGTGTTGGCTTCGGTGTTGGGAGATGGCAGCGTGCAAGCCTTCGTGGAGTGGATGAATCGGCGCGCCGCGGAGCTTGGTGCGACGGCGACCACCCTGATGGATCCATCGGGCATTGCGGATTCTTCGGTCACCACGGCGTTGGATCTTTTTTTGATTTCAAGAAGCGTCATAGAAAACGAGCTGTACGTGAGGATCAGCGGCAGTGTGTTTTACGATCTGAACGGAAGCAGACGGATCGAAAACCGCAACGCCTTGATCTCCTCGGCGCAGGAAAACGGAAAATACTATAACGCTTTGTGTCGGGGCTTGAGCGCGGGGAACACGCAACGCGGCGGCTGGTCGGTGGCGACGCTGTCCCAAAAAGGCAACGACAGGTATCTTTGCATTGTTCTCGGTGGCTCGGAGGGCGTGGGAGAGCAATCTGAAAAATACGGATACGTAATCGCAAACCGTCTGATCCGATGGGGCTACGCCAATTATAGCTATCTGGAGGTTTTGACGCCCGATACCGTGATCTGCACGATCCCCGTTGAGGTATCCGATCTGGTGGAGGAGGTGCAGGTCAAGCCTGCGGAGTCGTTGTTTTTCTATCTGCCCGCCGACGTTTCGGTGGGGGAGGAGCTTCAGCTGAACGTCCGTTTGATGTACGAATCCTTGGAAGCGCCCGTTGGCGCGGGAACCCACGTTGGCTACGTTGCGGTGATCTATGAAGGCGAAATTTTGGGAACCGCTGCCATCTATACCGCAGAAGAAGCGCCGAGAGGTGCTTTCGTTGGGGGCTTGAAGCGGATACAGAGCCTGACCGAGCATCGCGCCGTGCGTGCTGGATTGATCTTTTTTGCCGTGGCTTTGGTTGGTTGGATCTTGACGGAATATTTGTTGAAGCGCGCCAGACACCATAAGTGGGATCGGTATTTCAGCGAAAAGATCGACACGTCGGAAACGTTTTTGAATCGGAAATAATTTTGGATCGGGCATCGGTTGAAGCGCAACCGATGCCCGAATTTCACGCTTTCTTGCTTGGAATCTGCTGTTTTTGTATTGACAAATTTCGCATTTTGTTATATAATATACTTTGAATACGATTTTATAAAAAACGTGAAAAGAGGTACGGATTTTGGATCAGAATCAAGAAAACTTATTGGAATCCACCGAACGTCCCGTTCGTGGGAAATACGTCGGTTTTTCCTTTCGGCAAAGGCTGTTGCCCACGCTGTTGTTGGCGGTGGCAATGGGGCTGACGCTTTGCGTCATCGGGCCTTGCGATATCTTTTTCAATAACATCGACGAGTTCCTGTTCTCCGCAAAGGATTTCATCTGGTGGAATCTTTTGTTTTGCGTGGCTCTGACGGGCGCGGTCTGCGGAATCCTGCTGCCGTTGCGCGGAAGATGGTTTGACGTGGTGTACGGCGTGCTGTTTGCTTTGACGTTGATGCTGTTCGTGCAGGGAAATTACCTCAACGGAAGCATGAACTCCTTGGCAGGGGACGGCGTTGGAGAAGCGGGCGTGCAGCTCGGGAAGATCGTGGTAAACACCATCGTTTGGGTGATCGTTCTCGTTGGCTGCGTGTTAGCGATGCTTCTGATCAAATCCAAATATCGGGAAACGCTCTCAACGGTCGCCACCATTGCAATGGTAACGGTGATCGGTATGCAGCTGATTCCTTTGGCAGTGAGCGCGTTGACCTCGGAGCGTACCGAGGAGCCCTACGAAGCCTTTTTGACTTACGACAATTTGGAAGACATCGGTCAGAAAAACAACGTGTTCTATTTTGTGGTGGATCGGTTTGATTACAGCTTTTACGAGGATTACGCCTTGAAGGAAGCTCCCGAGCTGTTTGAGAACATGGACGGCTTTACCTACTACAGCGACATGATCTCCTACTATCCCAGAACCTACCCCGCCGTTCCGTATATGCTGACGGGCGTGGAGCATGATTTTCTGGACGCCAGAGCCGATTATATGGACGAGGCGTACGAGCAATCCGAATTTCTCAATCTGATGCACGACGAGGGCTATCAGGTGAATATCTACACCGACGAGTATTACGGCTATAACGACGCAAACTCCATGAAAGGGTACGTTTCCAACGCGACTCACGGAGATATTACCACCCGCGTGGTTCGCCGCTTTGCTTTGTCTTGGGATATGGTTCGTTTGTCCATCTACCGTTATTTCCCGCTCTGTGCCAAGGGCGCGGCAGGAAATATCAGCACGCCGTCCTTCAAGCAGTACGTGGAATACGACGGCTTGGACGAGCAGGAAAAATTTACCACGGATATGCGGAACGCTTATCTTTATCTGAACGAGAACGCCCCAGCGCTGTCGGATGCGGAGAAGAATTTCTCTTTCATTCACCTGGAGGGCTGTCACGTCCCCAATCCTTACAACGAAAATTTTGAGCCTGCCACCACGGCAGAGGAACAGAACAGCCCAACCGTATCTCTCAAGCAGAGCTTCAGGATCATCAATCTGTACCTTTTGAAATTGAAGGAGTTGGGACTTTACGAGGACGCCACCATCATTATTTCGGGAGATCACGCGTCCTTGAGAGGCTCCGATACGGTGATGCTCAACGATGAAAGCAAGAGCGGCCCGTTCCTGACTGCACTGTTCGTGAAGCCCAGCGGCAGCGCGGGGACTCCCATGGAGGTTTCTACCGCTCCCATCGCGCAGGAGGACGTGGTTCCGTCCATTCTGCAATCCGAGGGGATCGAAAGCGAGCTTGACTTCGGACGGTCGGTTTTTGAGATCGGCGAGGATGAGGTGCGTGAGCGCCGCGTGGTGTTCCACCGCAGACTGGGCGGCAACGACGAGGAAGTGATCTTTAAGATCGTTGGATCGGGCAGAGATATGAACAATTGGACGGTGGAGAGCCGCGGTAAATTCGTTGGCGACCTTTACTCATAAACGGACGGAGGAATTATCATGGACCAGCTTTTGTATTACGTTTGTATTCCGTTGGGGATTTTAATGAAGTGGTGTTGGCAGCTGGTGGGGAACTACGGCGTTGCCATCATCCTGTTCACCCTTGTGACGAAAATCGTGCTGTTGCCGTTTTCCATTTGGATTCACAAGAATTCCATCAGCATGGTGAAGATCCAGCCCGCAATCAACTTTTTGAAGGTGAACCATTACGGCGATATGGATACCTTTGCGGACGAGCAGGCGAAGCTGTTCAAAAAAGAGCATTACCATCCCATGCTGTCCTTGGTTCCCTTGGCGTTGCAGATCTTCTTGCTTTTGGGCGTGGTGCAGATTATTTACCATCCCATGGATTATCTGTTTGCCGTTGATCGGGAAACCGTTGCCGCACTGGCAAATCATTTGAATCTGAACACCGCGGATTCATCCTATCAGCTTCAGATCATCGAGGCGATCAAAAGCGGAGCGATTACCTCCGTAAACGGTGTTTCGGCAGAAACGCTTGCATCCGTTACCGATGCGGTGAGCAATTTTGACACCATGATGTGGGGCTTCAATCTTTCCACCATACCGTCTGACGTGTGGGGGATCTATATTTGGATGCCCGTGATCGCGGGAGTTTCCTCTCTGATCCTTTGCATTACGCAGAATTTGTCCAACGTGATCCAGCACGAGCAGAGAAAATTGAGTCAGTACGGCTTGACCGTAGTGTCCGTCGGAATTTCTCTCTATTTGGGAATTGGCGTACCCGCGGGGATTGCTGTTTATTGGATCGCCAGCAACTTGACTTCCATCGTTCAGATGTATTTGCTGAACGCCGCCATCAATCCCAAGAAATACGTGGATTACGAGGCGTTGGAGGCAAGCCGAAAAGCTCTTTCGGAGATCGAAAAGCTTGAAGACGACAAAAAGCATGATCCCGATTTCAAAAAGAATAAGCTTCGGGAAAAGAAGGATTACAAACGCTTTTTCTCCATCGTAAACAAGCATTTGGTGATCTGTTCCGAGAAAAGCGGATTCTACAAGTATTTTGAGGCGTTGATCCAATCGTTGCTGGAAAATTCCAATATCGTGATCCATTACGTCACCAACGATCCCAACGATCAGATCTTTGAGCTGGCGGAAACCCAACCGCATATCAAGCCCTACTATATCGGGCTGAAGAAAATGATTCCGCTGATGATGAAATTGGAGGCGGACGTCGTTGTGATGACCACCCCCGACTTGAACAAGTATTACATCAAGCGTTCGCTCATGAAGAAGGACATTGAGTATATCTACGTTCCTCACGATATGATGAGCGTTCACATGGGCTTCCGCGAGGGGGCGTTGGATGCGTTCGATACCATCTTTTGTACCGGTTCTCACGTAGAAAGAGAAGTCCGCGCCACCGAACGGGTGTACGGCTTGCCCGAAAAGAAGCTGGTGAAGTTTGGCTATCCTTTTGCGGATAAGCTGATTGAAGCAGGGGAAGCCGAGTGGGCAAACCGTGTTCCTGCCGAAAAGAAGGAGATCCTGATCGCTCCCTCTTGGCAGGAAGACAACCTGTTGGATTCATGCATTGATATGCTGATTGAAAAGCTATATTGTGACGATTACCATATCACCGTCCGTCCCCATCCCGAATACGTGAAGCGGTTCGGCGCCAAGATGCAGATGATCGTGGATAAATATCAGCATCTGGTGGGAGATAAGCTTTCCTTTGAGTTGGATTTCACCCATAACAAATCGGTGTATTCCTCGGATCTGTTGATTACCGACTGGTCGGGAATCGCGTTGGAATACTGCTTTGCCACCAAGCGTCCCGCCATGTTCGTCAACACCAAGATCAAGTGCATGAACCCCAATTGGGAAAAGATCGATTGCACTCCCGTGGAGATCTCTCTCCGCGACCGCGTGGGCGTTTCGGTGGATAAAGAGAAGCTGGACACCTGCGATGAGATCGTGAAAGAGCTTCTGAACCGTTCGGAGGAATATAAGACCATCATTTCGGACGTGTTGCGGAACCATCTGTATAACATCGGTTGCGCGGGAGAAGCGGGCGCCGACTATATTCTCAACTCTCTGGTGGAGAAAAAGCAGTCCAAATAATTCACTTCCGCATAAATGCCTGCGGATGACTTGACAAAAAGGTCGAATCGTGATATAATGTAGAGGATGACCGAGATCATTTGAAAGGAGAACCGTAACATGAATCTGTTTACCGTTATCACCCCTTCGTCGCTGTATCTGGATCCCGCCGCAACCAGTATCTTGCTTACATCCATCACAGGCGTGATCATTGCCGTAGGCGCCACCGCCGTGATCCTTTGGAGAAAGGCAAAGAAAAAGGTTGCCAAGGTGTTGCATATCGACGAGAATGCAAACAAAGAGGTTGAGGAAGAGATCGTTATCAACAAGAAATAAGCTATGACGCCAAGGCGCAGACGGTTTCTGCCGAGCAACGGAGAAGCGTTTGCGCCTTGGCGTCTGATTTTGAAAGGATGAGAGAAAAATCATGAGTTTGAGTAAAAGACAGTTTGACGTTTTGGTTTGCATGGAAGCAAAGCTGAACCCCGTGTCTGCCGTGGAGCTGGCAGGCGAGATCGGCTTGGCAAAGCCCATGGTGCAAGAGGTTTTGAAGGAGCTTGGGGCTGACGGCTTGGCTTGTGACGGTGTGATCACCGACGCGGGCAGAGCTGCGCTGGAGCCGTACCGCGTGAAGCGCGCCGTGTTTATGGCGGCGGGATTTGGCTCCCGAATGGTTCCCGTAACGCTCAATACGCCCAAGCCGTTGGTGCGCGTGAAAGGGAAGCGGATCATTGATTCTCTGTTGGATGCCGTGATCTCCGCAGGAATTGAGGAGATCTATCTGGTGAGAGGGTATCTGGCAGAGCAGTTTGATCAGCTACTCAAGAAATACTCCCAGATCATTTTCATCGAAAATCCCATTTATAACGAAACCAACAACATTTCGTCCGCGTATTTTGCAAGACATCTGCTGTCCAACAGCTACGTATTTGAGGCGGATCTGTTGCTGTATAACCCCAAGCTGATCACCAAATACCAGTATCACAGCAATTATCTCGGCGTTCCCACGTCCCGTACCGAGGATTGGTGCTTCGACGCGGACGACGACGGCGTGATCCGAAAGCTGATGATCGGCGGTACCGATTGCTATCATATGTACGGTCTTTCCTATTGGACCGAGGAAGACGGCAAGCGCTTGGGCGAGCACGTGGAGCACGTATTCCGCGAGATCCCGGGGGGCAAGGAGCGCTATTGGGATCAGGTGCTGTTCGATTATCACCCCGAATCCTATTGCGTACACGTCCGTCCTTGTACGTTCAGCGACATCGTGGAGATCGACACCTTCAACGAACTGAAAAAGATCGATCCCATTTACGCGGTTTGATACGAATTCTCTTTTGAAATATTGAACCTCTACCCGTAGGTGCCACCCTTGGTCGCCCGCCTACAGAATTCAACTTTTCTATTGAGAAATCGTATAATTTTCAAAATAACGGAAACGACCACTCGTTCGAGTGGTCGTTTCCGGTTATTCAGTGGCATGTAAATAGTCTTTCAGCAAAGCATCCTGCAAGGTTCGCACGGTGTGAGGGGCTTTTCCGCCAAGGGGCTTGCCGTCCAATTCGATGACGGGGACACAAAGCGCGGAGGCGGACGTTACCAAAACTTCGTCGGCATCCCAAAGCTCGGAGAGTGTGTAGGTTCGTTCTTCCACGGGAATTTCCTGTCGTTTACATTCGGCTATCAGGTGCGCTCTGCCGGTACCTGCGTATATCAATTCGTTGGCAGGATGAGTGATCAGCGTTCCGTTTTTGAGAATGGAGAGATTGGAGTGCGCGCACTCGGTCACCATCTCGCCGCGGTGCAAAATGCACTCGTCGGCACCTGCGGCAGTCGCCGCTTGCGTTGCCAATACGTTGGGAAGAAGATTCAATGACTTCACGTTGCAATGCTGAAACCGCGTGTCCTCACCGCTGATGCAACGCATGGGCGCGTAGGTGTCACGGATCACGGCTGGCTTCAGCATCACCCAAAGATTGGGCTTGGGATCGGCGGGAAAGGCATGGGTACGCATATCCGTCGAGCGGCTCAACTGAAAATACACCCAAAGATCGCCGCAATCCATTTTTGTTACCAATTTTTGCAGGATCTTTTTCAGCTCTTCTTTCGAGATATGAGGTTGAATTTGGATCAAAGACGCGCTCTCAAAGAAATGATCCACGTGTTCATCCAGCGCGTAGATATGGTAATGACGGCTGTAGGTCACGTCGTAAACGCCGTCGCCGAAATAGCAGGCGCGATCCAGCATGGGAACGCTCATGCGATCCAGCTCGTCAATGACGCCGTTATAGTATCCGAGGGTTTTCATGTGGGCGGATGTCCTTTCCGTATGTGATATGCCGAGGATTTAAGGGTTCGGCTGAAATGGGCTTTGCGAGAGAATAGAGTTCAGAAATCCAATGCTTGGAGCCGAATAGGTCACGCTTCGATCTTCCAGTGCGGCTTGTGCCACCATTTGAGCAGAGCGGGGAAAACTGTCCCCCGTGGCAAGGATCGTTTTCTCGGTGCCGTCGGAGTATCGGATATGCAGTTGAAACTTCACTTCAAACAGATCCGCGTATTGAGCGATGCCGATGGTTGGCGTGTCAGCCGTGATCTTTCTCCACACTCTGCCGCTGGCACCCGTGACAGTCTGATCGGTGTGCAGCGCGGAAACCTCGGTCTGCACACCGTTTTGCGTCAGTGTTGCGGAGAAGTCGGCGTGATCGCCAAAGGCGAGAAACTGATCGTTGGGGATCACCGCTGTAAAGCGCAGATGGGTGGCGTCGGATGAAAGCGACAGTGCCGCACCTTCCAGCGCTTGAAGATCTGCAAAGCGAGCTACGTATTGTACGTCGTTCTTCATGATCAGCGTGCCACCCGAGGGAAGTACCGTACCGTCAGAGCCGAACCAACCCACAAAATTGGGGGCGTCGCTCACGGGAAGCGTCACGGATTCCCCTTCGTAATATTTTTTCTCGTCCGAGAGAACGTTCCCAGCTTGCAAAGTCAGCGTCAATGTGGGGGGCGGAAGCAGCGTCAGATGAAACGCCGCGCATAGGAAATAGCGGTTCAGTTTTTTGTTGCCATCATTGGAATCATATGCCGCTTCACCGCGAATTAGAAGAAGATATTCCCCGTAATCGGGAAGATCCTCGGAAATTGACAGATCCAGAAGTCCGCTATCGGAGCAGGGGAGCCATTCCACGCCGTCAAAGGAATATTCCAAGCGGTTGATCCCGTAGCTGTGAGAGAATTCTCCCGTGATCTCCAACGGCTCGTCAGCCTTCACCGTAAGCTCGCCGTAAACGGCGTCGTTGAATTGGCGAAGCCGTTTGGGATGGGAGATCTCTGCCGTGGTTTCGTATCCCTTGGATGCAGGGGCAAAGGCAGGGCAGGAGCCGTTGGCAGGATCCGCGCAGATTTCTGCCGGCATTCCGGTATAGATCGGGATCAAAAACTGACAGTCGGTGTCCAGCGTATCGTTGGACGCAAACGCCCGATAAAAGGAACGTCCCTCGGAAAGCGCTCCGAAGATGTTTTGCATATATTGATTCTTGAAGTTTCCGTTGGGATTTCTGCCGTCAACGTCAAATTTTTGCAGGTAGATGGTGGATTGATACCTGTCTATGTATTTTTCTTTGATGAAAAGCGCGCCGCCGTAAATTCCTTTCCAGTCGGTGTCCCAGGACGGAGAGCCATCCCAAGTTTCGGTCATGGACGCGGAGCCCCTTTGGGCGTACTTCATGGCGCCTTGGTAGATGGCGAAAACGCCGTTGCCCGTGGCACCCACGTTAAAGGGATTGTAAAGCCCGTTGAGGGCTTCCAATTCTGCCTCGTCTGCCTCGCCGGGAGCCGGGGGATTGATGGGAGAACCGCCGTCCGTGACCTGCTTTTGCTCACGGTAGAAGGACAACAGCACGTTGCCACAGGTTCCCGAGATAATAGGGGAAGTGCCGTTGGCGCCTTGCTCTTGACGGAGCTTCACCGCAAGATAGACGGCGTCGATCCCGATCTCCTCGCCGATCTCCATGAGATATTCGGTATAGGTCTTTCCGTTGGAAAGTTGAGCGTTCTCCATAAAACTGCCCGCCAATACCGCGTCAATGGCATCTTGGGACGCGATCAAACCGTCCGAAAGATCGTAAAACTGAAAAATATCGGCTTCATTCAGGAAATTGCGGGGATCCATGAAATACCGCACCGTGTCCGCCGAGGGCTGGTAATAGCCCGAATCGTAGGTCTGACGGTTGATGGGATGCCAATAGTCGCGGTAGGCATCCTGCTTGGATACCAGATTCATGGTTGGCGTGGCGGTTTCTTTGTCGATCACGTAATTCCATGTATAGCTTGCATTGGTTCCCGTGACGTTCAGAGGAACGAAGCTCCATGCGGGATGGACGAGATGTAGCTTGGTCAGGGCAACTGCGTAGTCCTGCGGGAATCCGTCTTCCATCAATTCTTCGCAGTATTCAGCCGCCTTTCCCGTAAAGGGCATGGCGTTGCCCAGAGTGGAAAAAATCAAAAGAATGGGAAGGGAAGTCAACGTCAGAACCGCCAAAATTGCGGAGATCAAGCGGTGTTTCGTTCGTTTCATCATCGGTACCCCCTCTCATCGGAATCTCTTTCTTATATTATAACATATTCTTTTCCGTTTGTGGGGATTTTTCTGAAAATATTTTAGATTTATTTGCAAAAGAAGACACCGTTTGCACAACAATGCGCAAACGGTGTTATAGGTTTTAAGATTTCACAAATTGAATACGGTTATCCTGGACCGTTGCCGTTACGCTGTCCCCGGGCTTCAGATTGCCTTCCAACAACTCGGTGGAGAATGCGTCTTCCACCAAGCGCACCACAGCGCGGCGAAGTGGACGGGCGCCGTAATTGGCGTCAAAGCCCTCTTTTGCCAGCATGGCGGGGACCGATTCGTCAAACTGAATTTGGATGCCCAGACCTTCAATGCGTACCTGCACTTCCCGAAGCATCAGCGAAGCGATCTTCTCAATGTCTTCCGAACTCAGACTGTTGAAGACGATAATATCGTCGATTCGGTTGAGAAATTCGGGACGGAAGGTCTGCTTCAGCGCCGACATCATCCGTTCTTTTTGAGCGGCTTGGGAGTTGGTGTCGGACGCCGCCGAGGAGAATCCCAGCGTTTTCACGGGGGATAGCTCGGATGCGCCAACGTTAGAGGTCAGAATGAGGACGGTGTTTCGGAAGTCCACCCGCCGACCTTGAGAATCGGTGAGGATCCCGTCTTCCAGCACTTGGAGCAGAATGTTGAACACGTCGGAGTGTGCCTTCTCGATTTCGTCCAGCAAGACGATGGAGTAAGGTTTGCGACGCACCTTTTCGGTGAGCAAGCCACCTTCTTCATAACCCACATATCCCGGAGGAGCACCCACGAGACGCGATACGGTGAACTTTTCCATGTATTCGCTCATATCCACACGGATGAGTGCATCGGCCGATCCGAACATGAACTTCGCTAACTCCTTGGCCAAGTGCGTCTTACCCACACCTGTCGGGCCGAGGAACATAAATGTGCCAATCGGTCGGTTGGGGTCTTTCAAGCCGATTCGGCTACGGCGGATGGCCTTCACGAGCGTTTCAATCGCCTTGTCCTGACCGATGACCTTGCTCATCAGGTCGTCCTTCATGCCCATCAGGCGGATACCTTCGGCCTGTGCCATCTTCTGCACGGGCACACCCGACATCATCGACACCACGTTGGCAATCTGTTCGTCATCCACCGTTTCGCGGTTTTCTTTCAGGCTCTTTTCCCATTCCTCCTTCATGATGTCAAGCTGGGCGCTGAGTTCCTTTTCCTTGTCGCGATAGCTGGCCGCGAGTTCGAAGTTCTGCAAGCGGACGGCTTCGTTCTTGCGGTTCTTCATGTCGTCGATGAGCTTTTCCTGCTCTTCGATTTCCTTCGGGGCGGCTATATTAATAAGGTGTACACGCGAACCTGCTTCGTCCATGGCATCGATAGCCTTGTCGGGGAAGAAACGGTCGGTGATGTATCGGTCTGCCAATTTGACACATGCTTCGAGTGCCGCATCCGTATAAGTCACGTTGTGATGGTCTTCGTAACGGTCCTTGATGTTACGGAGAATCTGAAGGGTTTCTTCCGGTGTGGTAGGCTCCACGATAATCTTCTGGAATCGGCGTTCTAGGGCACCGTCCTTTTCGATGTTCTTGCGGTATTCGTCGAGGGTAGTGGCACCGATGCATTGGATCTCTCCACGAGCCAAGGCTGGTTTCAGCATGTTGGCGGCGTCCATGGAGCCTGCGGCCGAGCCGGCACCCACGAGCGTATGGATTTCGTCGATGAAAAGGATGATGTCCGGATTCTTC
>JAZSMC010000039.1:0-7033 GCA_045535705.1 Eubacteriales bacterium | reverse complement strand
CCGTAGGTCAAAAGGTCGGCGCGGCTGTCCACCAAGACCGAGCGGCGCACCTTATCGTCCCAGTAATCGTAGTGGGCGAAGCGGCGCAAGGACGCCTCCAAGCCGCCCAGAATCACGGGCACGTCGCCGTAAGCCTCGCGGATGCGGTTGGTGTAAACGATGACGGCGCGGTCGGGACGGTTGCCCATTTTACCGCCCGCGGAATAGTAGTCAAAGGAGCGCTTTTTCTTGGCGGCGGTGTAGTGCGCCACCATGCTGTCGATGTTTCCCGACGTTACCAAAAAGCCAAGACGGGGCTTTCCGAACTCCCGAAAGGCTTCGCAGGAGCGATAATCGGGCTGTGACAGAATGGCAACGCGATAGCCCGCGTACTCCAACACTCTGGAAATAATGGACACGCCAAAGGACGGGTGATCCACGTAGGCGTCACCCGTAACGTAAACGAAGTCGGGGCGGTCCCATCCCCGCGCTTCCATATCCTCGCGGCAGATGGGCAGAAAATCAAAATCCGATTGCTTCATAGCTTTCATTCTTCCTTGGAGTCCTCATTGGAATAGGCGGAGATGCCTTGCATCCCCTTTACGGGCTTGAAGCCCGAAATTTCTCCCCGTTGCATCGCACCGAAAATGCGGTACCGCAAGCCCTTATTTTCGCGGTCAAGCTTGGCGAGAAGCTGCTTCATCTCCTCCCTCTGCGTGTTTCCGTCGGCAGGACACGGGGATTTGATTACGGGCAGTTCCGCCTTGTTCGCGAAATAGCGCACGTCCTTTTCGGGGAGATAGATCAGGGGGCGGATCATGCGGAGGTCCTTGCGGGATAGATACGTCACGGGGGAGAAGCACCCGATGCGTCCCTCGAAAAAGAGGTTGAGCATAAAGGTTTCCACGGCGTCATCGAAATGATGTCCCAAAGCCACCACGTTGCAGCCCAGATCCTTGGCGGCGTTGTGCAATGCGCCGCGGCGCATCTTGGCGCACAGAGAGCATGGCGCGGATTCTTTTCTGACCTCAAAAATAATTTTGTAAATTTGAGTGGGCACCACCGTGTAAGGAACGTTCAGCTGCTCACACAGCTGGCGTATTGGCTGAAAGTCCATTTCTTCGTCAAAGCCCATGTCGATGGTGACGGCTTGCAGCTCAAAGGGGATGGGATAAAAGCGCCGCAATTCTGCCATGGCGCAGAGAAGCGCCAGAGAGTCCTTTCCTGCGGATACTCCCACCGCAATACGGTCACCCGCTTGGATCATGCCGTAGTCATCCACCGCGCGTCGGGTATAGCTTAAAATTCGTTTGATATGTTCCATATAAAAGAAAAGGGGACTGCGCGCGGACGATGTACGGGAAAATTCCCATAGTCTGTCCTGCTGCCCGCAGCCCGACTTTTGATCTCTCCTTATTCGTTAACGGTGGATTCCTCGGAAACGGTTTCCTGCGCGTCTGCTGCAGGTTCTTCCGCAACGGCTTCTTCAGCCTCAATGACCTCTGCTACCGCGATCTCCTCAACGGCAACTTCCTCGATCGCATCGGCAGCAAATTCTTCGACGGCGATCTCCTCGATCACTTCCTCGGCGTCTGCTTCCACCACGGGAAGTTCTTCTTCGGCTTCAAAAGGATTTACGTCTTCCTCGGGATCCAGCAGAAGCTCCTCTTTCTCGTCTGCCATTTGGCAAATTTTTTTCACGTCGCGAATGATCTTTCCAACCACCAGCGCGCCCACTGCAAGAGCGGCAAGACCGATGATCTGCTTGGTTTCAAGCTTTTTCATGTTGATTCTCCTTTTTCTTTTTGGTATTTATTCTCCTTTTCGGTGGAAAAGGAACAAGTACTGTATATTTGGGTGGTGCGCGCCGTCATGGTGCGCCGAGATTCTCCCTCTTTTTTGAGTTCGTAGAGAAAGAGGGGCGGTTCCACGATCAGAGAGGGGGCGGCGTCCTTCACCGCTTCCACCAACACCATACAAGGTGCCGACGACTCATCACCGTGAACCATTACCATTCGTTTTGGCTCCAGACGGTTGGCCTTCATTGCCGCAAATAGCTCGGACAATCGCTCGGATCGATACACGCAAGCGAATCTCCCTTTGGTTTTGAGCAAACGGGATGCGGCGGCACAGAAATCAAAAATATTTCCGTGAACCTCGTGTCTGGCAATTTCTTTTTCTTCCGCCAGATTGGATTTTCCTGCGTTGACCTTCAAATAAGGTGGATTGGAGCATACCAATTCGATCTCCCTGCCAACGGTTGCCGAGGACAGCTCCCGCACGTCGGCGTTACACACCGTAATGAAACCGTCCATTCCGTTCAGAACGGCGTTTCTTTGGATCAGATTGGCAAAGGCAGGCTGAAGCTCCACTGCCGTGGCACTTGCCACCTTGTTTCTGGCGCAAAGCAACAGGGGAATGATTCCCGTGCCGCTTCCCAGATCCACGCAATGCGCTTTGGGATCGGAACGAATGAACGCCGCTAACAGATACGCGTCCGTTCCAAAGGTCAAGCCCTGCTTTTTTTGGATCAATCGGATCTGCTCGTTGACTTGATCCAATCGCTCGTCAGGGAACAGCGGGAGTGGGGAAGAATTTATATTCATGTCGTTCTCACAGTTTTAATTTTCAAGAAACTCGGTTTGAAAACGGAGCAGACGGCAAACGCGCCTGCTCCGCCAAACAGTGGTGATGTATCAGTCCTCTTGGGGAGCACCTACGGGGCAAGCATCTGCACAAGAACCGCAGCTGATGCACTTATCAGCGTCGATCTCGTACTTGCCGTCACCTTCAATGATCGCTTCAACGGGGCAAGCTTCGACGCAGGCGCCGCAAGCAACACAATCATCGGAAATTTTGTAAGCCATGACAAAGTCCTCCTTGATTTATTTTGTGCTTCTATTGTATCACATTTTTTATATTTTGCAACTGTTTTTTGAAAAAAAGTTAAAAATTTTTTTAAAAAACGAAAATTAACTGACTTTTTTTTCGATTTTCAGCAAAATTTACTTCTTTTCTTTGCTTTTTTGCTCGGGAGCGGCAGGCTTATTTCCAACGTTTTTTTCACCCGAACGCTCTTTCCCCAAAACCGTGACCTCATCTCTGCGGTACGTCTTCGGGGGAGTGTCGGCATTTTTAAGGAGCACCTTCACGGTTCCCGCCAGAGGGCTCATGCCAACCACGGTTCCCACGCCGTCCGGAGTGTTCACGGTGGAATCAATGGGGGGCGTGCGCTTGATCTCCTCGGCGTAAACCTCGGATTCATACCGCAGACAGCACATGAGCCTGCCGCATACGCCCGAGATTTTAGAGGAATTCAGGGAAATTCCCTGCTCCTTTGCCATTTTAATGGAAACCTGAACGAAGTCCGAGAGGAAGGTGGAGCAGCAAAGGGGACGTCCGCAGGCGCCCAGTCCGCCCAGCATCTTGGCTTCGTCACGAATTCCGATCTGCCGAAGCTCGATGCGGGTGTGGAACGTGGAAGCCAGATCCTTTACCAGATCACGGAAATCCACTCGTCCTTCCGAGGTGAAGTAGAACAGCAGCTTGGAGTTGTCAAAGGCATACTGCACTTCGATCAGCTTCATTGCCAGCCGATGCTCCATGATCTTCTTTCTGCAGATCTCCAGCGCTTCCTGTTCTTTTTTGAGGTTTTCTTGATTTTTGGCAATGTCTGCATCGGTGGCGGAACGAAGCACGGGGCGCAGAGGGGACACCGTTGCGGATTTTCTCACCCTGCGGTTTCCGAAGGTGACTTCACCGAATTCGGGACCTCTGGCGGTTTCAACGATGGCAAACTGTCCTCGGCGGAGCTTGTTCTTTTTGGGATCGAAATAATAGACCTTTCCAGAAGTGCGGAAACGGATCCCAACCACCTCAACGCTGTCTTCTGCGGGGAGCGCGGGGGCGGGATCGGCATCCATGGGGATCAAAAGATCCGTTGGTATGCTTTCAACGTCAGCTTCGGTATCGTCTGATTTTGGAGCTGGAGCCGAGCCGTCAGCGGTTTTCAGAACGATTCTTGCCCGAAGCTCATCCATAGTCAGAACATCATCCTCGGTGGGATGGCCGTAGAGATCCTCGGGGCCTCTCCTGGTGCGAAGATTTCCGCCGTTCTGATGCTTCTTTTTCTTGTTGCGGTTTTTGCCGTTCTGTTGCTTTTTTTCTCCGTTGTGAGAGTTGTTTTGATTCTTTTGTTGGCGGTCGTTTCCGCGGTTGTCGTTGGGGCGTTTTTCCGATGCGTTTTGTTCTTTTTTCTTGGGATTGTTTTGATTGCCGCCCTGCGGATGATTCATAGATTCCCCCGGTTGTTGCTCGGATGCGGGCGCGCCTTCGGTCCTGGGACCGTGATGCCGATGCTTGTTGCGGCGTTTTTTATGATGGTTTTGCTTATTTTCGCCGTTGGCTACGCCTTCGGCAGGGTGTTTATTTTGTTCGTCCATTGGTATTTGTTTTTCCTTTCTGATGGCGGATCAGGACAAAAGTCCGATTTCCATTGCCAACGAGAGCAACGTCAGCCGCGCGTTGGCGTTGGATTGTAAACGGTTGATGGCATTCTCCAAGCCTTGGCTGATGCACAGAAGCTCGGGCGCCGAGAACCGATAGGAAAGAGCCGTTGCTTCCTCTCGCTCCGCAAAGAAGCAAAGAGGTGCTTGCTCGGTCTGCTTACATAGGAACAAATCACGGATGCAGATGCGGATCTCTCCCAGTTGTTTGATGATCTCGTCCCGTTTTTGCTTGTTCAGCGCATGAATGAAATTCAACGCTTCCGAACTGTTGCGATGAGCGGCGCAAAGCGATGCAAACTCTTTCGCTGCGGCGCGACACTCCAAGATGGGTTTTCTTTGCTTGGGATCCAAGAGCCTTTTTGCAGTGCCCACACTGCCGTTGGCAGAAACCAACAATTCACGGAACTCTGCGGGAGATTGCTTTTCCAGCATCTTTGCGGCGTTGTCGGTATCACGGAGATGCTCTCCGATCACGTTCCACGGAATGGGCTCCAAGCGAAGGGTGGGGGCTCTGCTTATTACGGTTTCCAAAATGGATGCCGTGGTGTTGCAAAGCAAGAAAAATCTGACGTAAGCAGGCGGTTCCTCCAAGGTCAGAAGAAAAGCGTTTTGCGCTTGCTCGGTCATCAGATGGGCGTCCTCAATGACGTATACCTTGTTTTCACATTCATTGGGGGCGATGCAAACGTCGGAATGCATCAAGCGGATCGCATCCACGCCCAGCGTGGCTTTGTCCCCCTTGTTGACGTAGATTACGTCGGGGGAATTTCCCGAAAGGATCTTTCGGCAAGCGGGGCAGGATCGGCAAGGAATGGCGTATTTTTGGTCTGTTTTGTTTTCGCATGCCAGTGCCGCCGCCAGCCGCAGGGCAAGCATATGCTTCCCAAAGCCCGAGGCACCTTCCAAGATATAGGCGTGGGAAAGTCGGTCATCCAGAACGTCGCGCCCCAGCCGCTCACGCAATCGGAGATTGCCCAGTATGTCGTCAAAAGCAGGCTTCAAGCGCTCACATCCTTTCCCTATTGAATTCCTACCCTATTATTATAGCAGTTTTCGGCTCTTTTGTCAAGTCGGCGGATGTTTTTTTCGCACTTGAACCGACTTTTTCTTGGAAAAAACGGCGAAACGATTGACAGAATTTCAATTTTGAGGTATAATAGAGGTGGAATCGACTGCTTTGGAGGATTCCAATTGCCCACGAGGCGTGAAAGGAGAGATATACCATGCAAATTACAAAGCAATCCATTATTGGTGACATTCTTGATCACGAGCCCGAAACGGCGCAGTTTTTCTTCGCTATCGGTATGCACTGTCTGGGATGCCCCGCATCCAGAGGCGAATCGGTTGAGGACGCTTGTGCGGTTCACGGTACCGACGCAGACGCTTTGATCAAGCAGATCAACGATTTTCTCGCAAGCAAGAGCAAATAATTCTCTTGTGACGGGCTGTCCGTACAATCAGACGTGACAGCCCGTTTTGTCGTAAAGAAATGTATGGAGAAGTGAGAAAGTGTCAGCAGAAAAGAGTTTGGATAGCCGTTTGATGAGCGCGTTGCCGTATCTGTCGAAGGACGGTATCGTTGCGGACATTGGCACCGACCACGCCTATTTGCCTATTGAAATATTGAAAAAAGGTCTGGCGCGCCGAGCCGTTGCGTGTGACGTGAACAAAGGTCCCATTGAGTCGGCAAGACGGAACATTGCCGAGGCAGGGCTTTCGGATCGGATCGACACTTTGCAGACCGACGGATTGCACGGCGTGGAGCAGTATCACCCCACCGACGTGATGATCTTCGGCATGGGCGGAGAATTGATCGTGAAGATCCTTTCGGAAGCCCCGTGGTTAAAGGGTTCGTCGGTGAATCTGATCCTGCAGCCAATGACTCACCCGGAGATCCTGCGTGGCTGGCTTTTGGAGAACGGCTTCTCCATCCAAGGGGAAACGCTGACCTTTGAGGAGCAGTACTACCAGACCGTCCACGCCGTCTTTGGCGGGGAGTGGGAGCCGTACACCGAGGAAGAACTGTTTTTCGGAAGGCATATTTGGGGCGGAGATTCCCCGCTTTTGGCAGATTTTTTGAAACGGAAAGCCCGCACGCTGACTTCCGTGATTGAGGGAAAGCGAAAGGGCAATGCGGATGCCGCATTGGAAATGCGCTTGTTGACCGCCATCCAACGGCGGTTGAGCGAGAGAGGATGTTAGTATGACGGTAAAAGAACTATATGATCAATTGGAAATGCGGATCCCGCGGTCGTTATCCTGCGATTGGGACAACGACGGGCTGATGTGCTGTCCCGATTCGGGGCGAGAGGTGCGCCGCGTGTTGGTTGCCTTGGACGTGACGGAGAAGATCGCGGAGAAAGCCATTCGAGAAGGCTACGACCTGATCGTTTCCCACCATCCCATGGTGTTTCGTCCCCTCAAGGCGTTGGAACCGTCCGTTCCCGTTGCAGGGAAGGCGATCCGCCTGCTGTGTGCAGGAATTTCGGTGGTGAGCTTTCACACCAGATTGGATGCGGTGCAGGGGGGCGTCAACGACACGTTGG
>JAZSMC010000095.1:0-10506 GCA_045535705.1 Eubacteriales bacterium | reverse complement strand
CTGTTCTTCACCGAGGAAACTCCCATCCACACATCCAGCCCCTATAGCTCGTCCAAGGCGGGCGCCGATTTGCTGGTGCAGGCATACCACCGCACCTTCGGTCTGCCCATCACCATCAGCCGTTGCTCCAATAACTACGGTCCTTACCATTTCCCCGAAAAGCTGATCCCCCTCATGATCGCCAATTGCTTGGCGGATAAGCCTCTGCCCGTTTACGGCGAGGGCTTGAACGTCCGCGACTGGCTTTACGTTGAGGATCACTGCCGCGCCATTGATCTGATCATTCACAACGGTAAGGTGGGCGAGGTCTACAACGTTGGTGGACACAACGAGATGAAGAATATCGATATCGTGAAGTTGATCTGCAAGTATCTTGGCAAGCCCGAAAGCCTCATTACCTATGTGACTGACCGCAAGGGACACGATATGCGTTACGCAATTGATCCCACCAAGATCCACAATGAGCTTGGCTGGTTGCCCGAAACAAAATTTGCAGACGGGATCAAGATGACCATTGACTGGTATTTGAACAACCGTGAGTGGTGGGAAACCATCATCAGCGGAGAGTATCAGAACTACTACGACAAAATGTACGGAAATAGATAATAAGCAAGAGCCGCATCACACGATGCGGCTCTTGCTATATGGATTTTATAAGACTTTCAAATTCCTGCAAAAATCTGTTTTCGATCACTTGAAATTCCACCAAATGCAAGACGGGCGTGGAACGGATCACCGATGACATTTTCGTCACGTGCTGTCCCGTCAGCGTGAAAAACTCGTGATAGAGCATGGCGTCGTCGATCTCAAAGATCTGTTTCCGTTCCTCTTCGGTGAGGGGAGAGGAAAACCATTTTCCGAAGATCTGATCTTGCAACCGTTCCTCGATGGCGTAATAGCCCGTCAAATGAGGCTTGATGGGACGGATCACGTCCGAGAGATAGGCTTCGCTGGCGTCGTGAAGCAGACAGCCAAGCTGAACCCGTTGAGAGTAGCCGCGGACGCGTGCTTCTTCCGTACAATTCAAGCAATGCTGTGCCACGGAATAGAAATGTGGGAAATGTCCGTTGGCGCGGCAGAGTAGGGAAAGCGCGTGGGCTATGTCCCCGATCTGAATGTCCTCGTCACGGGCGTTGAGGAGATCCATGTAGATGCCCAGATAGGTGGTAATGTAACTCACAGATGTAATTTCCTTTTCCTTTTTTAGAGTTTTTCAAGCTGCTCCAGCACGAAGCGTTGCGCCAATGCTCCCGACGCCGAGTCGTAGGGCTGGTGCTTCAATTCATTGTTGGAAATGGCGCGAACCGAGAGAATGGGCGTTCCAAGGCTGTTAGCAGTCAGGTACGCGCCTGTACATTCCATTGCCTCGCATATCGCACCGTAAACCCGATGATAGTGGTGGATCTGCAACGGATCCTTCGTCCAAACGTCACCGCTTCCGATCACGTCAAAATACACGTCTTGTGGGACGTCCTTGCAAAGCGCGCGCATCGTATCCAACAGCGCGGGATCTGCGTGATAAGACGTTACGTCCCCGTCAATGGTGCGGTAAGCGTCACTTTTCCAGGGGTTGATGGCATCCGCGTCCCGATCTGCATCGGTGGAAAATTGCGAAAGATAACACACCCGTGTTCCGATCACGATATCCCCAACGTTCAGCCATTCGGTCAATGCGCCTGCCGTCCCTTGGTTGAGGATCAAACGGGGACGGTAGGTTTGAATGCCCAACGTGGTGGCGATGGCGCTGTTGATCTCGCCGATCTTGGTTCGATTCAACACCACGGGGCGGTTTTGATAATATCCCTCGTGAAAGACGAATCCTCCCACGGTGCGGGAATTGACAGGACATATCGCTTCTAATAGAATATCCAATTCACTTTCCAGCGCCCCTTGGATCAGAATGGGGGAGCTTTTTTGATGACCTATTTCGTTTGTCATAGTGATTACGTGATCACGTCGAGGATCAGCGGCATTTTGTCCGGTGCCGTATCCCCGAAGCGTGTTGCCTCCAAAAGACGTTTTTCCGCGGCTTCAAAGCCTGTTTCCGTTTGAGAATACAAGGTGGCGATGGGCTGTCCCTTTTGAATGGGATCACCCGTTTTGGCGTGAAGATAAATTCCTGCCGTGTAGTCGATCACATCGTCCTTGGTGTTGCGCCCGGCACCCAGGAGCAGACTCGCCATGCCGTAACCCTCGGTGTCCACCCCCACGATATAGCCGTCTTGAGGCGCTGTGACTGTTTTTTGATACCGTGCTTTTGGAAATTTTTCGGGATGAAGGATCCAATCACGGTTTCCGCCTTGGGCGGCTACCATGTTGGCAAGGGTTCGTAATGCTTCGCCGTTGGCAATTACGCGCCGTGCATTTGCTTCACATTCTTCATAGCTTCCTTTATCGGCTAAATTCAGCATCCGCGCCGCCAGAGCCACACAGATCTCGGTCAAGTCCTCGGGACCGTCCCCCTGTAAGGTTTCAATGGCTTCCACCACTTCCAAAGCATTTCCGATGGCGTACCCCAAGGGGCGATCCATGTCGGTGATCAGCGCGCACATCCGTTTTCCCGCTCGCTTTCCGATGTCGACCATCCATTCCGCCAATTCGCGGCTGGCTTCCACGGTCTTCATAAAAGCACCGCTTCCTGTTTTTACGTCCAGCACGATGCAATCGTCGTCTGCCGCCAGCTTCTTTCCCATGATACTGGATACGATCAAGGGAAGACTGTCCACCGTAGCGGTGACGTCACGCAGGGCGTAGAGTAGTTTGTCGGCAGGCGCCAGCGTGGCGTTTTGCCCAACGATGGCGATCCCCACGCGGTTGACGATGCTCGTAAATTCCTCGGACGGAATATCGGTGCGAAAGCCTTCAATGGCTTCCAGCTTGTCGATGGTACCGCCCGTATGTCCAAGCCCGCGACCGCTCATTTTTGCCACCTTCACGCCCAAGCTTGCCACGATGGGAGCCACGACCAGACTGGTCTTGTCGCCAACGCCCCCCGTGGAGTGTTTATCCACGCGTAAGCCTTGCACGTCGGATAGATCCAACCGATCTCCCGAATCACGGATGGCAAAGGTGAGGGCGGCGGTTTCGTCCAGGTTCATGCCGCGAAAATAGATCGCCATGCACAGTGCCGCCGCTTGATAGTCGGGGATCTCGCCCGATACGTACCCTTTGACGAACCATTGGATCTCCCCGTCGGTCAACACACCGCCGTTCCGTTTTTTTTGAATGACGTCATACATTCGCATACGCCGATTCTCCTTTTAAAGATTGTTGGAATCAAACGCCAAGGGAAGCAGCTCCGAGAGGGTAGTAACCTGTATTTTCTCGGGTGTCCCCAAAAGGATCCGCAGATCCCCTTGGCAAAATTCTGCCAACACTTGACGGCAAACGCCGCAAGGGGGACAGAGTGACGACGGCATCTCTCCCCGTCCGCCCACGATGGCAATGGCGGAAAAATTCCGTTCTCCCTCGCTGACGGCTTTGAAGATCGCGGTTCTTTCCGCGCAATTGGTAGGGGAGTACGCCGCGTTTTCCACGTTGCAGCCCGTGTAAACGGTTCCGCTTTTTCCGAGCAACGCCGTGCCCACCGAAAAACCGGAATAGGGAGCGTAGGCGTTTTTTCTTGCCTCGGCGGCAAGTTGCATCAATTCCGTATCAGTCATGCAAGATCTCCTTCAGGAAGCTGTTTCCAAAGATTTGATCGGTGGGCTCGCCGAACCATTCCAAAACGGTGGCGCCGATGTCGGCAAAGCTGCTTCGGGTCCCAAGATCGACGCCCGACTTCAAGGTGTCGCCGATTGCCAGCATGGGCGTGTACTCACGGGAATGGTCGGTGGATGGTGTGGACGGATCGCAACCGTGGTCGGCAGTGATGATCAGAAGATCGTCTTTTTGCAGTTTTTTCACTGCGTCCCCTAAAAAACGGTCAAATTCGGTCATGGCGGCGGCATATCCCGCCACGTTGTTTCGGTGTCCGTACACCATGTCGAAGTTTACTAGATTCATAAAGCAAAGACCGTGAAAATCCCGTTCCATCATGGCGGAAAGTTTCTCCATTCCGTCCAGATTGTTGACGGTGGGGTGGCTTTCGGTAAAGCCCTGACCTGCGAAAATATCGTAGATCTTGCCCACGGAGATGCTGTCGTATCCCCGATCCTTGAGGATGGACGGCATGGTGGGAGCGGGTGGAAGCAAGGAAAAATCATGACGGCGGGGCGTTCGTGTGAAGGGATATTCTCCCGTGAACGGACGCGCGATGACGCGTCCCACACCGTGTTCTCCTTGCAGCAGCTCCCGTGCCGTTTCACAATAACGGTAGAGCATTTCCACGGAAATCACGTCCTCATGGGCAGCGATCTGAAAGACGCTGTCGGCAGAGGTATAGACGATGAGCTTTCCCGTTTTCAGGTGCTCCTCGCCATAGTCTTTGATGACCTCAGTCCCTGAATAGGGTAGGTTGCAGAGAACGCCTCGCCCCGTCAATGCTTCAAATCGTTCGATGACGTCACGCGGAAACCCGTTTGGATAGGTGGGGAGCGGACGGGGAGAAACGATCCCCGCGATCTCCCAATGCCCAATGGTGGTGTCTTTGCCTTTTGATGCTTCCCGCATACGGGCGTAACAAGACAGAGGTGTACCGTCAATGGTTCCGCCAACGCCTTCGATGTGAAATAACCCCATTTTTTCCAGATTGGGGCAGGAAAAAGCAGAATGGCTTCGGATGGCGCGGAGCGTGTTGCTGCCTTCGTCGCCCCATTCCGCCGCGTCGGGCATCTCTCCGATCCCCATACTGTCCAAAACAACGAGAAAAACTCTTTTGTTCATAGTGGCTCCCATCAGATCAGTTGAAGGGCGATTTCGATCATTTGATTGAAGGACGTTTGTCGTTCCTCGGGCGTTAATTTTTCTTCGGGGTGCAGGAAAGGATCGCTGACGGTGCAAATACAAAGCGCCTTTTTGCCTGCGCGCGCGGCGTTGCAATAAAGGGCGGCAGATTCCATTTCCACGCCCAGAACGCCCATTTTTGCCCAATCCATGTCGGTGTTGGCGTCGTTATAGAACATATCCGAGGAGAAAATATTCCCCACGCGATAGTTTACCCCCGCCTTTTGACATTCGTCGGCGGCGCGGCGCAACAGGTCAAAATCCGCGATGGGGCAGAAGGTGCCGGGGAGGTTGTACTGCGCCGCGTAATTGCCGTTGGTGCAAGCTCCCATGGCAAGAATGATGTCACGGGCGTGCAATTCGGGCAGAAAGGCGCCGCAGGAGCCGACGCGGATGATGGATTCCACGTCAAATTCATTGTACAATTCATAAGAATAAATGCCGATGGAGGGCTGTCCCATGCCCGACGCCATGACGGACACGCGCTTGCCGCGGTAAAATCCCGTGTAGCCTTGAATCCCGCGGACGTTATTGACGAGAACCGCGTTTTCCAAATAATTTTTGGCGATATATTCCGAACGCAGAGGATCTCCGGGCATCAGTACCGTTTTTGCGAAATCTCCGCGATTGGCTGAAATATGAGGTGTTGACATGATCTTGTTTCCTTTCCGTATCAGTATCCGTTTCCGTCGGTGCCCTGTACCGCTTTTACCACGCGGCTGGTTCCAAGACGGTCAGCTCCGTTGTTTAAAAAAGCTTCTGCATCCCGCAAGCCCGAAATGCCGCCTGCCGCCTTTACATGCACCCGTTTTCCAACGTTGGCACGAAGTAATTGAACGTCCTCTAACGTAGCGCCGCCCGTGGAAAATCCCGTGGAGGTTTTGATATAATCCGCCCCCGAAGCCGTGACGATCTCGCACATCCGCAGCTTCTCGTCCTCGGTGAGCAGACAGGTTTCGATAATGACTTTCAAAATTTTCGTACCGCAGGCGGCTTTGATTTTCCGAATTTCTTCCAGTACGGCTTGGTCTTCTCCGGCTTTCAGCAATCCCAAATTGATGACCGTGTCGATCTCATCCGCGCCGTTTTCAATGGCATTCTGCGTTTCAAATATTTTGGTTTCCGTGGTGGCGTATCCGTTGGGAAATCCGATCACGGTGCAGATCTTCAGGCGATCTCCAACGTATTGCTTGGCTACCTTTACGTAGCAGGGGGGAATACAGACCGATGCGGTTTGGAACTTCATTCCCTCGTCGCAAATTTTCTGAATCTCCGCCCACGTTGCCGTTTGCGTTAACAGCGTATGATCGCATTTGGATAAAATATGTTTGGTGTCCATAACGATTCCTCGTTTCGTATCGGTTTATTCTCTGATTTTTTTGGGGCTTCACGAACAGGGGCTTCGTCAAAGACTCTGCCCCATTGCGCGTGGTATTAGAACAAATTCATGACGAACATGATCAGATAGGTCAGCACACCGCCCGTTACCAGCAGGCTCAAAAAGAGAGACATAATGCGGATGGGGAGGGGATAGCGTGACTTTTCTCGGTTGTGTTTTTGCGTTCTCAATGGAAATCTCCTTTAGTTCATGGCAACGCCCGTTGCCGGAATTTTGATCTTTTTCAATCCTTTTGCACCGTCGGAGAGTCCCGAAAGATCGGTGGTGGCGGAAACCAAGGTCTGTCCCGCTTTCAGCGACATCACCTGAACGCCGCCCGAGGTTCTGGTTGCCATAATGGGGATCAGGGAGGATTTTACCACCATGCCCTTGCCCTCGCTGTTGACCAGCAGAATATCCATGGGCGCCTTTTCATAGAACGCGGCTACCACGGGGGATTTTGTGGAAAAGGCGGAGGTGATTCTGCGGCGGTTGCCTGTGACCACGTAGTTCGCCATGGAAATGCGAACGCCCTTTCCGTTGGCAAACAGCAGCACCAGATTTTCTTTTTCGGGATAGCTGTTCTGAACGTTCATCAGGATCGGCTTTTCGTCGGGATCCATTTTCAGCTTTACGGGGAGATAATCGCCCAACGCGGATGCCTTGGTGGTGTCAAAATCATCGGCTTTCGCACGGTAAAGCTGCGCTTGATCGGTCAGGAAGATCAGATCGTCGCGGTTTTCACCGTCGAAAATATTGAGGATCTCGTCGCCCTCCTTGCATTTTTGCTCGTCGTTTCCTTGGAGCGAGCGGAACGTGATTTTCTTGAAATATCCCTCCTTGGTCAGCACGAAACGGGCGTTGTAATTTTCGGTTTCCTCCTCAATGGGAGCCGAGCTGTCGCTGAACTCGGTGACGATCTGAGAGCGGCGGGGCTGACCGTATTTTTTCTTGATCTCGGTGAGCTGTTGAATGATCAGCGCTTTTTGCTTCAGCTCGTCCGCAAGGATTTCCTCCATCTCGGCGATCTCTTTTTGCAAGCCTTCGATGTCGGCGATGCGGTTGAGGATGTATTCACGGTTGAGGTTTCTCAACTTAATATCCGCGATATAGTTGGCTTGGATCTCGTCAATGTCAAAGCCTTTCATCAAATTTGGAACCACGTCCTCGTCCTTTTCGGTTTTGCGGATGATGCGGATGGCCTTGTCAATGTCCAAAAGAATTTTACCCAACGCCAAGAGCAGATGCAATTTGTCTTTTTTCTTTTGCAGGTCGAATTCCAGCTCGCGGCGCAGGCAGATCAAACGGAATCGGATCCACTCGGTGAGGATCTCGATGATGCCCATGGTTCGGGGAGCGGAGTCGATCAGCACGTTGAAGTTGCACTTGAAGCTGTCCTCAAGAGACGTGAGCTTGAAAAGCTTGTTCATCAGCTTGTCGGGATCCACACCCTTGCGGATATCCAAGGTCAGCTTAAAGCCGTTGAGGTCGATCTCGTCACGGAAGTCGGTAATCTCCTTGAGCTTGCCCTCTTTGTAGAGCACGGTCAATTTGGAGATGATCAATTCGATGGTGGTAGAATAGGGGATCTGGATGATCTCAATACAGTTGGCGCTTTTGTCGTAGACGTATCTTGCCCGCAAACGCACGGAGCCCTGTCCCGTTTCGTAGATCTGCTTCATCTGTTCTCTGTCGTAGAGGATAGCGCCGCCACCCGAAAAATCGGGAGCTTTTACCAGCTCCATCATTTTATCCACGGAAAGGTTGGGCTTTCGCAGCAGAGCGATGGTACCGTCGCAGATTTCCGCCAGATTGAAGGAGCAGATATTGGACGCCATACCCACGGCAATTCCCATATTGGGCATGACCAGAATATTGGGGAACGTGGTGGGGAGCAGAACCGGCTCCTTCATGGTGGCGTCGTAGTTATCCACCATATCCACGGCGTTTTTATCAATGCCCGAAAACAGCTCGGAGCAGATGGGATCCAGCTTACATTCCGTATAACGGGCAGCCGCATACTTCATTTCCGATGAATACTGCTTACCGAAAGAACCCTTGGAGTCAACCAGCGGATGCAGTAGCGTGGCGTTTCCTCTGGTCAGACGCACCATGGTTTCGTAGATGGAAGCGTCGCCGTGAGGGTTCAGCTTCATGGTCTGTCCGACGATGTTGGCGCTTTTGGTTCTGGCACCCGTCAGTAGTCCCATTTTGTACATGGTGTAGAGCAATTTCCGATGGGCGGGCTTCAATCCGTCGATTTCGGGAATGGCACGGGACACGATGACGCTCATCACGTAGGGCATATAGTTTTTTTCAATGGTTTCGGTAATGGGTTGGTAAAGAATGGGGGCGTAATTGATAACCTTTTCTTCTTTTTTCTTTTTCGCCATGTTGAAGGTAGTCCTTTCTGTATCGCTTGAAGTTCCTTTTGAATTACAATTGAAGTACGGTGTGCGCCGCGGCGCGGATCATGCGGTTATAAAGCGCCAATCCGATCCCTTCCATGGGGGGGAGATGGGCGTAAATGATCCGTGCATCGGTATTGTCGGCTTGACGCAGAGCATGGAACAGCCGTTTGGCTTGCGCTTCCAAATCATGCCGTTTTCCAACGCAGATCAGATTTTTATTTTTCAGATGTACTTGTTCTTCCTCGTAACAGAGGATGGCACAGCTCTTGCTGTTTTGCTCTTTCTTCAAGAAGTCCAGCACGGCCTCGTCGGTGCCCGAGAGCAATACCACGGGCGCGGTGGGGGCGTAATGTCGGTACTTCATGCCGGGAGAAAGAGGTCGTTCGTCGGCGGCAAGCTGATGCGTGACGGCGTCGGCAACGGTCACTTTGTCGCATACCATGCAGAGGGCGTCGTAAGTGATGCCGCCGGGACGAAGCAGGATCAAGCCGTCGTTCTCGATCTTCACGATGGTGGATTCCAATCCGATCTCACATTCGCCGCCGTCCAGGATCATATCCACCCGTCCGTCCAGATCGTGGATCACGTCCTCGGCACAGGTGGGGGACGGTTTTCCCGAAAGGTTAGCGGAAGGTGCCGCGATGGGGATCTGCGCCAACTCGATCAATCGGTGGGCGATGGGATGGGAGGGGCACCGAATCGCCACGCTGTCCAAGCCACCCGTGACGGAAAAGGGTACGGCTTCCCGCTTGGGGAGGATCACCGTCAAGGGACCGGGCATGAACGCCGCCGCAAGACGGTAATACGTGGGATTGGTCAGTGCGTACCGTTCGGCATCCCGCGGATGGGCAACGTGAAGAATTAAGGGATTGTCCGAGGGACGTCCCTTGGCGGCGTAAATTTTCTTTGCCGCTTCGCCGTCCAAGCCGTTTCCGCCAAGACCGTAGACGGTTTCGGTGGGAAACACCACCAAGCCGCCCCGTCGGAGGATCTCCGCCCCCCTTTTGAGGTCGGCTTCATTGGCGGTGGGATCTTTGATTTTGATACACTCTGTTTGCAGTGAGGGAATCATAGGGTATCCTCTTTCGGATCGTTATCAGATCAGTCGTTGATTTGTTGTTCTTGCTTCAGCTTTTCTGCGGTTTCCGCCGTGGCAAGGGCGTTGATCATCCCCTCGATCTCTCCGTTCAGGAAGGAATCAAGGGAGTAGAGCGTCAGCCCGATGCGGTGGTCGGAAACGCGATTTTCCCGGTAGTTATAGGTGCGGATCCGCTCGCTCCGATCTCCCGTTCCCACTTGGGCACGCCGATCCGATGCGATCTGATCGTTTCTTGCTTGTAAGGTTTGGTTGTAGAGGATGGTGCGGAGCATTTTCAAAGCCTTGTCCTTGTTTTTGAACTGGCTTCGCTCCTCTTGACATTCCACCACGATACCCGTGGGAATGTGCGTCAGGCGCACTGCGGATTCGGTCTTGTTGATGTGCTGACCGCCCGCACCGCTGGATTTGCAGGATTCAAACACCAGGTCGGCAGGATTGATCTCCACTTCCACGTCCTCGGCTTCCGGCAGTACTGCCACCGTGGCAGTGGAAGTTTGGATCCTGCCTTGGGATTCTGTGAGAGGGACTCTCTGCACCCGATGCACTCCGCTCTCATACCGAAAACGGGAATAAGCGCCGTCGCCCTCTACGCGGAACACCACCTCGCGGAAGCCCCCCAGCTCGGTGGGCGTCTGGCTCATCATAGCGCAACGGAAACCGGCGGAAGCGGCGTACATATTGTACATACGGTAGAGAACCGCGGCAAACAGCGCGGCTTCCTCGCCGCCTGCTCC
>JAZSMC010000063.1:0-7727 GCA_045535705.1 Eubacteriales bacterium | reverse complement strand
CATGCTGTGGCTGACGATGAGAACGGTGGTTCCCGTTTGCTTCTGATAATTCACCATGGTGTCAAAGATCTGCTGTCTGCCTCGCGGATCCAAGCCTGCCGCCGGTTCGTCCAGCACCAACACCTCGGGCATCATGGCGATCACACCTGCAATGGATACGCGGCGCTTTTGCCCCCCTGAAAGGTCAAATGGGGATTTGTTCAGCCATGCTTCCTGCACACCCGTAAATCCTGCGGCTTCTCTTACCCGTCGGTCTACTTCTTCGGCTGATAGTCCCATGTTGGTTGGTCCAAAAGCAATATCACGATAGACAGTTTCCTCAAAAAGCTGATACTCCGGATACTGCATTACAAGTCCTACGCGAAAGCAAAGCTCCCGTTTGCGGCGTTTGATCTCATCCTTGGCGAGTTTTTTCAGCTTACGGTCAGACAGTCCTTTGTGAGATTCGGAATTTGCCCATCCCTCCAGAACGGTCTTCTCGTCAGCGTTGATATCGTAACCGTCCAACAAAACTTTGCCCGTGGTGGGCTTCGTCAGACCGTTCAGCATTTGCATCATGGTGGACTTTCCCGAGCCCGTATGCCCGATGATCCCCGTGATCTTTCCCGCTCGAACAGAAAGATCGATATTCTCCAACGCCCGATGCTCAAAGGGCGTCCCCTCGCCATAGACGAAGGAAACGTTTTCCAATACTATTTTTTCCATAAATACAACCGATTTCCTTTCGGTTCGTTACTGTTACTGTTTTTTTCGAAACGACTTCAAGATCAGTTCCGCGCAATCTTCCACCGTGGAGATGGACGTACCTTCCAACGCCACGCCACATTCCCGCAAGCGGTGGATGGTTTCCGCGCATTGAGGCACTTCCAGACCAACCAGCTTCAATTCTGCACGTCTTGCAAAGACCTGGTCGGGGGTGCCGTCCATGATGACCTCGCCGTCGTTGATCACCACCACGCGATCAGCCAGGGCAGCCTCGTTCATATAGTGGGTGATGTTCAGGATCGTGATCCCGTGATCCCGGTTTAAGGTCTGCATGGTTTCAAGCACCTCACGGCGTCCAACGGGATCCAGCATGGCGGTGGATTCGTCGAAGATGATACATTCGGGCATCATGGCAATGATCCCTGCGATGGCTACCCGTTGCTTTTGACCGCCCGACAAATGATGGGGTTCCCGTTGGGCGTATTCTGTCATCCCAACCGTTTTCAGCGCATCGTCCACCCTTTGGCGAAGTTCCGGGAGCGGAACCCCTAAATTTTCAGGTCCGAAGGCAACGTCTTCCTCAACGATGGTGGCAACCAACTGGTTGTCGGGATTTTGAAACACCATTCCCACGCGCCGACGGTGAGCGAACAGCTCTTCCTCGGTCAGTTCTTCTCCCGTCAGATCCACGCCGCCGATCACCAATTTCCCAGAAGTCGGCTCCAGGATTTGATTCAAGAGCTTCGCAAACGTGGATTTTCCGGAGCCGTTGTGCCCTAATATGGCAACGTATTCCCCTCGACGAATATCCAGGGAAATATCTTTCACGGCAGGATGCTTTTGATCGTCCTCGTAAAAGAAGCAAAGATGCTCCGCATGAATAAACAATTCAGAATCTTTCAAAATTCGGATCCCTTTCTCAAAAAATCATTCCGCAAACCAGCGGGAGCTGGCTCCGCAGGGGAGATACGCGCCCGTTTGTGTCACCCGTAATCCCAGTTCTCCCGATTCGATCTTACCGCCGAACCGTTGGCGGATCTTCAACTCCATCAAATAACTCATGGTCATGGGAGATAGTCCCGTGGTGTAGGAGTTCACCAAGAAAAACAAAGGCTCCCGCGACAGCAATTGAGAGGTCAGAGAGATCAGCTCGTCGATGCTTTCTTCCAGCTTCCAAACCTCTCCACCCGGACCTCTGCCGTAGGACGGCGGATCCATGATGATACCGTCGTAACGGTTTCCGCGTCGGATCTCACGCTCAACGAATTTTTTGCAATCGTCCACGATGTATCGGATCGGCGCATCCGACAGTCCGGACAAAGCTGCGTTTTCCTTGGCTTGCGCCACCATTCCCTTGGCGGCATCCACGTGAACCACCGACGCCCCTGCTTTTGCAGCAGCCACGGTTGCTCCACCCGTGTATGCAAACAGATTCAACACCTTGATCGGACGGTTGGCTTGTCTGATCAATCCACCAAACCAATCCCAGTTTGCCGCTTGCTCGGGAAAAAGGCCCGTATGCTTGAAGCCCATGGGACGCAATACAAATTTCAGATCCCCGTAAGTGATATTCCATGATTGAGGCAGATCGTTCTTCACCCATCCGCCACCTCCTGAACGGGAGCGACGGTAAACCCCGTCCGCTTTCTGCCACGCGGGATGTCGGGCGACGTTTTTCCAGATGATCTGGGGGTCGGGGCGAACCAAGATCAGCTTGCCCCATCGCTCCAGACGCTCGCCGTCCGAGGTATCCAATAATTCATAATCTTTCCAGTGGTCTGCTCCCCACATATTATTCTCCTTATTCAGATCGTATTCTTGTTAAAGTAAGATGCCAACCGCGAAGCTCCACTGTGTGCGTGACAAATGGCAATCGCCAGCGCATCCGCAGTGTCATCAGGCTTTGGTGTTTCCTTCAATCCAAGCAACATAGTCACCATGGACATCACCTGTTTTTTTTCTGCACGTCCGTAGCCAACCACCGCTTGCTTGACCTGCAAAGGCGTATATTCCTGAATCTCAATACCTGCTTGGCGCGCTGCCAACAGCAAAACGCCCCTCGCTTCCGCCACACGGATCCCCGTGGTGATGTTGGTATTGAAGAACAGTTCCTCAATTGCCATGGCGTCGGGCTTGTATTGGCTGATCAGAGAAAGCAAGCCGTCATAGATCAAAGCCAGCCGTTCCTCGGTACAAACGCCGGCAGGAGTACGGATGGCACCGTACGCCACGGTATGAAATTTTGATTTTTCGTAATCTACTATCCCCCAACCGACGATAGCAAGTCCGGGGTCAATTCCAAGAATTCGCATGGCACCCTTCCGTTTTTACAGTACTACAGTTTATATTATATCACTTTTTTCATTGGAAGTCAAACAAATCTTTGCTTTTTTTGGAAAAAAACTTGGAAAAAAACAAGTTTTTGGTTTACATACAGCTTTTTTTATGTTATAATATACGCTGTAAGACTGTTCAGACGACAAAATTGGTTTCAAATCAAAAATTCCCGTCTGAAGAAGGCAGGTATTAACACATGCAACCCATTATAAAGCTACAGCCCAATGACAAGATCAAATTAAAGAAGCCACACCCCTGCGGCGGCGATCTGTTTCGAGTGGTACGCGTTGGATCAGAGGTTCGCGTGATCTGCGAATCCTGCGGCAGAGATATGACCGTTGAGCGTATCAAGCTGGAAAAAGCCATCAAGCAGGTATTCCCCGCACAACAGCCACAATGAAAGGATTGATTCAGATGAAAAAGATCAAGGCGTTTTTTGCAAAGATCAAACAGACCTTGCAAAATAAAAAAATTTTTAAGCCGATCTCTGAAAAAAAGAAGCTGTTCTTCAAAGAATACGGGTATCTCGGTCTTTGCGCACTGATCCCAGCCTTTGTTATGCTTCTGATGTATTGCGCCAGAGGGCTTCACCCCATTGGAAACGGAAGTGTTCTGGTGCTTGACTTGAACGGTCAGTACGTCTGGTTTTTTGAAGCGCTCCGAAACTTTGTGAAGGGCGACGCCAGTCTGCTCTATTCCTTTGCACGCGCCATGGGCGGCGAGTTTTTGGGGATCTACGCATACTATCTTGCAAGCCCTCTCTCCTTTATTCTTTGCTTGTTTCCAACCAACAGAATGTTGGAAGGATTGTTGGTTCTCTTTCTGATCAAAACGGCGATCTGCGGCGGTACGTTTGGATACTACATGCACAAAACGTCAATTCGGCGCCGTCCTATTGCCATTATTATTTTCTCGGTCTTCTATGCTCTTTGTAGCTACGGCATCATTCAACAGCACAATACCATGTGGATCGACGCCATGATGTGGCTCCCCCTCATCACGCTGGGGATCGAAGAACTGATCAAGCACGGAAAATTCAAGATGTACACGATCCTGCTGGCGATCACGCTGTTCAGCAATTTCTATATCGGCTACATGGTGTGCATCTACTGCTTCTTCTACTTCTTCCTCTGCTATATTGCTCACAGCGGAAATAACAATCCCCACGGTGAAAAGCTCCACTTTCTCAAATCTCTGCTTCGCATAGCGTTTTATTCAATCCTGGCAGTGGGAATGGCGATCGTGATCCTGCTTTGCGCCTACTATTCGCTGAACTTCGGCAAAAGCACTTTCTCCACCCCCGATTGGACTTGGGGCACTAATTTTGATATTCTGGATCTCATTTATAAGTTCTTACCCGGTTCTTACGACACCGTTCGCCCCGCGGGGTACCCCTTCGTTTATTGCGGCGTGCTCACACTACTGTTGCTTCCCGCTTATTTTCTCTCCAAGAAATATCCCATGCGGCAGAAGATCTGCTCCGCGGTATTCGTTTTGATCTTCGTGTTCAGTTTTACGCTCACCGTAACCGATCTCGTGTGGCACGGATTTCAACGTCCCAACTGGCTCAATTATCGCTATAGCTTCATGCTATGCTTCTACCTTTGCGTGCTGGCCTGCAGAGCCTTGACCGTGCTGGAGTCATATCCGTTGCGAACCGTTGCGGGAACGGGCGGGATCATCGCGTTGCTGTGCGTTATTCTGCAACAGTACAACGACGAAGCCTACGTGAATCCCGATGATTTTGCCTGTATCTGGTTCACGCTGCTCGCCATTATGATCTACTTGGCAGTGTTGGGGATCATCCGAACCAATCCAACCAAGAAAGCCGGTTGTATCGCGCTGGCGGTCGTAGTCTGCTTGGAGGTATTCGCCAACGGATTACTCAATATGAATTCCTTTGACGAGGACGTGGTTTATTCGGGCTACAGCTATTATAACAATTTTCTGTCGGAAACCCGAGCAATCGTCACCAAGGTGCAGGAAAAAGATACTTCGTTTTACCGTATGGAAAAAACGTCATTCCGAAAATTAAACGACAACATGGCGTTGAACATGCGAGGATTATCGGGTTCCACCTCTACGCTCAATCAGGAAACGATTATGTTTCTCCAGAAAATGGGGTACGCTTCCCAATCTCACTGGTCAAAATACTTGGGCGGCACTCCCGTGAACGACTCCTTGATGGGGATCAAATACGTGATCGCCGACAAAAATTTTGAGGAATACGAAGAATACTATGACGTTTACGAATCCGAAGGAAAATACACCGCTTACCAAAACCCTTACGCCCTTTCCATCGCCTACGGTGTCAGCGACGAGATTCTGAACTTTAATCTTGGCTACCTTCCCGTTGAGGAAGAATTGGAATCGGAAGAAGCCGAAACCGAACAGGATCCCGATGCAGAGCCCAACGCGGAAGGAGTTGGCGAAGCCGTGAACAAAGGAAAAGCATGGCTCAACAAGCTTCTTGGGATCGACGAAACCATCCGAAAAGCCGAATACGCCGACGATTTTTCAAGCCCCTTTGAACGCTTGAACGCCATCATTACCGCAATGCTGGGAGAAGAAGAAACGGTTCAGGTGTTCGTGCCGGTTGAAAACGTGGCCTTATCTTCATCTGGGCTTCCATCTCCTTATTACGCAGAGAAGCACGTTTGCTATTCTCTTGCAAACGATTCAGAAGGTGAACTGATCTACTCCTTCGAAATGCCCGAAGATGCCGAGCTTTATTACTATATGTCTACCAATTATCCCCGTGAAGTTTCTCTCACGTTAACCGATGATGCAAGCGGCGAGAGTGAGGATTGCGGCAAATTCGGCAGCGGAGAATCCTTCCGCATCGTATCTCTCGGATTGCAGAGTGCAGGAACCAATCTGATACTCCGAGCAAAAACAGAGGGGAACGGACTTTATTACCTCGCGAATCAGCCCTGCCTGTACTATATCGACAAAGCCGTATTTGAAGACGCCATGGAACGCTTGGCACAGGATCAATTGATCGTTACCGATCACACCGAAGATTCTTTTGAGGGTACGTTTACCGCTTCCCGCGAAAAAGAACTGGTGATGACTACTTTGGCGTTCGACAAGGGCTGGAAGATCACCGTGGACGGACAAGCTGTGGAACCCATCAAGGCGCTTGGCTCTGTCATTGCTTTTTACGTAGAGGGGGATGCAGGAGAAACGCATGAGATCAGCATGGTCTACCGTCCTAACGTGTTGGTGATCGGCGGCTTGATCTCCGGTTTTTCCACGGCAATTTACGTTGGCTTGGTGTTGTCCTATCCTATTTTAACCAGAACACCCATTGTGCGAAATTTGGTTTGCGTACCTGATGCAGATCCGAATCAACCAAGAAAAGAACGCAGAAGCAGAAAGAAGGATTAACAGCCATGTTTTACTATATCAACGGCAATTTGACACATTTGGAATCCAATCTGGCAGTGTTGGACGTTGGCGGCGTTGGATACAAGCTGACCGTCAGCGGAACCACCTACGATGCCATGCCGCCTCGTTCTCACACCAATCCCCCCACGGTGAAGCTGTTCACCTATCTGGCGGTTCGGGAAGACGATATGGAGCTGTTCGGCTTTGCGACGCAAACCGAGCTTGCCTCTTTTAAAATGTTGATCTCCGTATCTGGAGTCGGTCCAAAAGCCGCCATGTCCATTCTCTCCTTTTTGACTCCCGAAAAATTTGCCTTGGCGGTGTGTACGGATGATCGCAAAACCATCGCAAAAGCCAACGGGATCGGCCCCAAAACGGCGGCACGGATCATTTTGGAGTTGAAGGACAAGATGATGAAAGAATCGGGCGGCGCGCTCCCCGATATGGCAGCTTCTCCGACAGCAACTAACACGGCTCCGTCGCGCGGAAAGCTTTCCGAAGCCGTTGACGCTTTGGTGGTGCTGGGATATTCCCGTGCAGAAGCAATGAATGTTCTCAAGGACGTGGACACCTCTGCGTTAGAATTGGAAGAAATCATCCGCGTTTCCCTGAAAAAATTAATGAAATTCTGAAAATCCGAATTTAGAAAGGAGGATTGTCCTTCCCTATGGATACCAATGAATTTGATTTTGAAAACCGAATCCTGAACACCTCTTACACAGCCGAGGATGCAGACAGCGAGCTGACACTGCGCCCCAAGCACCTGGAAGATTATATTGGGCAGGAAAAGGTGAAAGAAATTTTAAAGGTCTATATTGACGCTGCAAAAGGACGAAATGATCCATTGGATCACGTTCTTCTCTACGGCCCTCCCGGATTGGGAAAAACCACCCTTTCCAACATCATTGCCAATGAAATGGGAGTAAATATCCGCATCACGTCGGGACCGGCAATTGAAAAGCAGGGCGATCTCGCCGCCATTCTCACCAACCTCAACGAGGGGGACGTGCTGTTCATCGACGAGATCCACCGCCTTTCCCGATCCGTGGAAGAAATCCTTTATCCCGCAATGGAAGACTATGCTTTGGATATTATTATCGGAAAAGGGCCTTCCGCGCGCAGCATCCGCATTGATCTGCCGAAATTCACTTTAATCGGTGCAACCACCCGTGCCGGGCAAATGACTACCCCTTTGCGTGACCGCTTCGGCGTTTTAATGAAGCTGGAGCTTTACACCCCCGAAGAACTGGCGGAGATCGTTCGCAGGAGCGCGGGAATCCTCGGAATGGAGATCT
>JAZSMC010000073.1:0-5690 GCA_045535705.1 Eubacteriales bacterium | reverse complement strand
AAGTCAACTGTTTCCACAAAAGTAATAGACTTAATCCCCACTCTGCGTATGTACGATTCGCTTATTCCGCAGGCTTGATCAGCAGAATAACCGCATAAGGCTGCTCGGGGACTGTCACGGTAATTCCCTGCTCCATAAGATGGCCCTGGTCCGCCGTCACATCCACGAGCCCATCAAAGTCCGTGATATGATAATGCTTCTCGGGAGAGGCAAATCGTATTGGTCAGCTTGGAGGATGTCTCCTGGCAAGCGATGGAGGCGAAGCCCTCGTCCAGCTCGGGATCAAAGAACATCCGTCCGTCCCAGCGGTCGGCCCCATCGGCGGCTGCCCAGGCGGGGGCGGAGTCGTTGTTAAAGTCCTGACGGTAGCCCGTGACACCCGCAGTATCGATGACCTTGCTGATCTTGGCAAAGACCCACTCACGGCACTCGGGATCGCCGAGATTGATGATGCGGCTCTGGAGCCGGCTTCCTTCGGCTACACTTGAAAAGATGAGCCGACATTTACTTTTTTCTTATATTTCAACGGCGTTTCTCCGAATTTCTTTTTGAAAAGGACGATAAAATGGGAGCAATCTGAAAATCCGGAGCGCATACACGCATCCGTTACCGAGTGGCCGTTTGCAAGCAGAACCGCCGCATTGGAAAGTCTGACTGATTCGAGATATTCCCGCGGGGAGGTATGAAGGTGTTGTCGAAACCACCGTGTCAGGGTGGCAGAGCTTACAAAGTGGGTGGCAAGGATGTCCCCCACGTTGCGGATCTCGGGAAAATTCTCGTGGATATCGTCCAAAATCTTTTGCATTGACTCGGGGATGTTCTCTTGCTCGGCATTGCGAGGATGTCTGTTTTCAAGTAGCGATATCATTTGCAGCAGATACGACATTTTCTCAAGCTCCGAGCCACTGTTGTCGCATGCATCGAGCAGTGAAAAAGCAAGTGAACGGAACCTCTTTTTCGTCGGCTCGTCAAAGGAGAACAGAGCGCAAAAGTCTTCTCTGCGCAAGAATGAGAATATTTGAGAATGAAAATCCGTATCGATCCAGATGCAAATATGCTCCTGCACGGCTGCTTTGTGAAAAATACCCATATGTATATCACCCGGGCGTGATATGACCACGTCTCCCTCGGGAACGGGATATAGGTTGTTATTGACAAGAAAGGATATGTCACTTGAAACGTTGAGAAAAATCTCAAGATAGTTATGAATATGCAATGGATCGGCGTCGGGATCGTCAGCCTTGCTGTATTTATTATTATAAACGATAGAAAAACGCATACTTGATAAGGCACTGATTGCTTCATTCAGCTGCGGCAAATTTCTTGGCTCGTACATGTTTCCTCCCGATGAGCGATATTTTATAAAAAACGAAAGAAAAGTCATATAAATATAACAGTTCAAATGTTATAATACCATATGATGAGCTTTTTGTCAACCCTGAATTATTCGCAAAGGAGAAAAACATGAAAAATAATTATGAAAATTTTCAAGCAACCGCGCAGTATCGCGCGCTGTCTGCTAATCTGTCGGATCTGCCGTTTTCATTTGTTTACGATGGCAGAAAATATCAAGGCTTTTCGCCCGAGCATTTTACGCTTATAAGCAAGGATACCATACGATCGGATGAGAAAGAAACGCAAACTTTTAGGTTTTTGTTTTTACATACCCTTGAGGTCACGTTGATCCTTACGCACTATTTCTCCCATGGCATCACCGAGTGGACGGTATGGCTTGAAAACACTTCGGACAAGAGCAGCGGCGTGATCCAAGAGTTGAAAGCGGAGTTATCTTTTGAAGGCAAAAATCCTGTTTTGAAGGGTATTTTGGGAGATCACATCAACCAATATCGCCCGTACAGCATCGATCTGCGTAAGGCTCCGGCAGAGTTTTCGTCGGACTCGGGACGGGCGACGCACGTCAATTTTCCTTATTTCAATTTGGAATACGGTGACGGAGGCGCGATGCTTGCCATTGGTTGGGCGGGAACGTGGAAGGCCTCCTTTTCATCGATTGGTGACATGACGACCTATACCGCATCCTCAGTCAACGGGTTGAAAACATATTTGAAGCCCGGTGAAAAAATACGGACCGCGCTTTTTGTACTCGCTCCGTATATGGTGCGAGATGAGCATTTTGCCACAAATTTCTGGCGTGATTGGTTTATCCGATATAATATGCCGAAGGCGGATGCGAGCGGCCGTTATCTTGAGCCTTTCTCCACCTGCTGTCTTTCCAATGATACGGGACTGCCAAATTCGGACGGAAGTATATCCGAGTGCCATACCACGTGGCGTCCTTCTTTGGAAAAAATGATTGCCGAAGACGCAAAGGTAGATTTCAGATGGTTTGACGCGGGATGGTATGTCTGCCCGGACGGTACAAGTGCCGAACCCTACGTGCCGGGACACGATTGGTGGGATACGGTCGGAACCTGGGAGCTGGATCCCCGCAAATGGCCCGATCAAACCTTTCTCGAGTCTACGGATTTTGCGCGGGAGCACGGCATGAAAACGCTGGTCTGGTTTGAACCTGAGCGCGTTACCGATCCCGAAAGTCTTGCCAAAAACTACGGCTACAACATAGACTGGGCAATTCGTGTAGATGGAGAAGCAACCATCTCCAACAATATCGGAGATCCCGCGTGCCGTAAGTGGACGACGGAGCGTATATGCAAAATGCTTCGCCAAAACAAGGTAGAGATGTATCGAGAAGATAACAACTGTAACGCATCAACGCTGTGGCAGCATCTTGACAGTCTGGAGGGGGAGAACCGATACGGTATCACAGAATCCAAGTTTATCATCGGTCATTATCAAATGTGGGATGACATTATCGCTTGTACGCTTTCTTATGGCGGTTGCGGATTCGTTGATTCCTGTGCAGGAGGCGGAGGAAGAAACGATCTCGAATCCATGCGCCGAGGTGTTCCGCTCCTTCGGAGCGACAGCGACAGAACAAGCACCGCGCTTCGGCTTTCCATGACCACCTCTTTTAACAAATGGATCCCGTTCTGCGGAGCGAACACCAAAGAAAAGCTGTCACAGCTTGCGCCCACGGGCATCAGCGATCCTTACGTTTGGCGCGCGTCCTATCTTCCTGCGTTGAACGTGGATTCGCAGTTCGTATATGACGCAGAGCAAAATTTCGATATGCTCCGATTTGGACTCCGGGAATGGAAACGGGTAGCCCCGTATCTGCTCAAAGAGTTTTATACCCTGACGCCATGGCACGGGGAGCAGGATACCGCCGATTTCACCGCCTTCTGCTACTATGATCCCGACCGAGAAGACGGTGTCATATTGGCGTTCCGTCAGGAAAATTGCGCAGGGGATCTGCTTGAAGTATCCCTGCCGTTTGCAAGTGGAGCCGACAGATATACCGTTACCGACGAGGACAGCCGTGAGGAAAGCGTAACCGACAGAGTCGTAACGCTTCGATTTGAAGCACCTCGCACTGCCAAGCTTTTATGGGTGAAGAAGATATGAGCGTACCGACGAGACTGATCTTATCTCTGGCTGCGGCTCTCGGCGGAGGTATTACGAAAAAGTACTACACCGATCAAAAAACCACGAAGCTTTCGGGAGGTTTTTGGTTCAACGCTGTCAGTTGTTTGACCGCAGCCGTAGTTCTACTGTGTTGGGGAGGTTTTGGTTCTGCATCTGCATTTACAGTCCTACTCGGCGTTGTGTTTGGTGCCATTACAGCTCTTCAAGGAATCATGAATATTGCCGCTTTGCAAGTCGGACCGATGTCCTACACCTCGGTTATCATCTCTTTTTCCACACTGATATCCGCTCTGTCAGGCGTATTGTTTTTTGACGAGAGCTTAGGGTGGGCGCAGATCGTGGGAATCGTACTGATGCTGGTGAGCTTTATTCTTGCCGCCAAAAGTGACAGCGGTGAAAAAAAGGCAAATGTAAAATGGCTGTTTCTGTGTCTTATAGCCTTTGCCGCAACGGGCGGTATCGGCGTTATGCAGAAGGTGCACCAAAGCTCTGTATACCGCAATGAGCTAAACGCATTTTTGATCATCGCTTTTGTCTCATCGGCGGTCTTTTGCGCAATTTTCGCTCTGTTGCTGAAACGGCGCGAAGGTCTATCTACAAACGAGAAAGAAAAGCGAAACAAGAGCAGAATGCTGATTTGGCTTTTGATTGGAATTATGGTAACAAACGGTGCTTGCGTAGCTGTAAACAACAAATTTAATCTCTATCTTTCGGGGGTCATGGATAGCGCCATCTTTTTCCCGATTGTCAATGGCGGAGGTCTTGTGCTTACCACCTTGGCGGCCGTACTGCTGTTCAAGGAACGGCTTTCCGTAAAGCAATGGATTGGTGTGGCCTTCGGTATTATTTCGGTTGTATTTTTGTGCAATCCGTTTGCATAAAAGCGGCTGATAATCAGCCGTTGAATCGTACATTTCAACATGGGAAACCCGTTTTTCGAGGTTCCCTGAAAGGAGTAAAAGCATGAAAAAAAATCTATTTTTCCGAGTCATTGCTCTTTTGCTGATGATCTCCACCCTTGCAGGATGCTTTACAGCCTGTAAGGGGAGCGGTGACCCTACCGACACCGACCCGCCCACCGAGGGCCAGACCCCGGGCGGTACTACCCCCGAGGACACCCCCGGTGAGACGGATGCCGAAACCACTCCTCCTGTGATCTGGGAGGATTACGTAGCTCCCGAGGGTGCGGACGTGACCGACCTTTCGGTATCGGGTACGGTTGCAGGGAGCGGCGGCTCCGTCGCACAGACCGTGACCTATACCTTCTCCGCCGGTGACCCGGCCTTCAATCTCAATGATGCCACCGACGTAGAGGGGACACGGGTGACCCTGCGTCAATCGTCCGTCAGTTCTATGGGGCTCTCTACCGGTTTGGGTTCCCCTGCCACCTATGAGGCCAAGATGCACATTACGGGCAAGAACGAGAGCACGCCCTGGTTCACGCTCTACATCGGTCTGCGTCTCCCCAATCCCGGCGGAGATGCCACAGGTAAGGCGGGCATATGGCTTGCCCTGCGGGAAAACCAGATCGGTATCCGCACGGGAGATTGGCCGCTCACCTCCTATATGACCATCAAAGAAAAGGGCGTGGACTTCAAGACCGAGCGGATGCTTTGGATAGAGGACAACGGCTCTATGATCACAGTCTTTGCCGAAAATGACAGTGGCGAAAAAGTATCTCTTGCCGAGGTAAAGTGGGAGGGGGACACCGTCTCCATGTACCATCCCGGAGATAGCAAGCCTGCCCTGACCGACAGCGGTGTGACCATCCCCGATGCCGGCTACTTCAATTTCTGGCTCCATCTCATGAACACGGGTAACGTCTATATTACCGATTTCAAGGCGACCGGCATCGGAGGACCCAAGCAAACAGCCGAGGACGCAAATATGATGAATTCCCAAGATGTCCTGTCCGATACCTGGGTCAGCATGGATGACGTGGGCCGCTTGACAGGCTCCGGAAACGGCACCGTCAACGACAAGAAGGTGGGTATTTTCTACTTCCTGTGGCACGATACCAATATCCACGGCGGTCACAGTACGGTCTACGAACACACCAAGACCTACTACGAGGGCGGCAAGGATGCCCTGATCGACGTCATAACCCAAGGCCCCCTGGGCTTTGGCCACTACTGGGCCGAGCCCTACCTGGGCTACTACCGCTCCGACGATGAATGGGTCAT
>JAZSMC010000127.1:0-6572 GCA_045535705.1 Eubacteriales bacterium | reverse complement strand
CCGTCGCTGTGCCTTGATCCGTCCGCCCATGGCAAATTTAGACGTGCTGTACGTCACGGCTGCCGCCGCCACGCCCGATCCCGTTCCCGAAACCTTGGATAAGCTGCTCTGCATTGCGGAGTTCAACCAAATTGAGCCCGTTTTGGTGATCACCAAGGGGGATCGCGACAAGGACCGCGCCGAACGGATGGCGGAAACTTACCGCCGCGCGGGGTTCCCCGTATTCACGGTGATCAGCACCACGGGGGAAGGCGTGGACGCGCTTCAAGCGGATATTCAAGGTCGGCTGGAGCATAAGATCGCCGCTTTTTCGGGTGCGTCGGGGGTTGGAAAATCCACCCTGCTCAACCGTCTGTTCCCCAATCTGAATCTGGAAACGGGCGACCTCTCCCACCGCATCGAGCGAGGGAAAAACACCACCCGCTCGGTGGAGCTGTATCCCCTTTCCGAGGACGTCGATTGCGGTTATCTTGCCGACACTCCCGGCTTTACCATGCTGGACTTTGAGCGCTTTGACTTCATGGGAAAGGACGATCTGGTGACCACCTTCCGAGAATTCGCCCCCTACATCGGCGCCTGCCGCTACAAAAAATGCACCCACACCAAAGAGGAGGGGTGCGCCATTATTGAAGCCGTCAACGCGGGGATCATCCCCCGCACACGGCACAGAAGCTACGTCAACCTGTTCGACGTTCTCAAGGAAAAACACGATTGGAAAAAATAATTTCAAAAGCCGTACGCCCTGCATTTGTTTTCCATGCAGGGCGTATGATTTTTATTTATACGGTTTTCGCTCGTCGGTCAACCCCAAAATGTAATCGGTTGAGGTTCGGTAGTATTTTGCCAGCGCGACCAACGCCTCAATGGGCAACTGCCTCTGCCCGTTTTCGTATTGCGAATAGGTGTTTTGCCGAATGTGAAGATATTCCGCAACTTCCTTTTGCGTCAGGTCACGATCCTCTCTCAAATCTCTGATTCTCATTTGTGATCCCACCCCATTTCAGATTTCTCATAAATATTATATAAAATCTCATTCCGAGATATTGACAAATATCTCGATTTGTGATATAATAAAAATACCAAAATAAAGAAAGGAAAGAATGAAATGAAATTCTGTACGAAATGCGGTGGGAAAGTAAGCAACCACGCGTTGTTTTGTCCCAATTGCGGTTGCTTTTCCGTCGGCAAAAAATCAGACAAAAACCCCTTTGACAAAATCAGCATCGGATTGTGCTTGATACCGTTATTATTATCTCCTCTTGTTGGGTTTATTTATTGGCCGGTACAATACAAAAAAGTACCGAGAAGAGCCACGGCTATGGGTATCTCGGCAATTATCGGTTGGATCCTGAATATGGTTTTGATGATGCTTTGGATGTAATAATTTATCCCCCGATGTCCATCTTTTTGATTGACATTGGGGGATTTTTTTTGATACAATATGGATACAATATGTGTAATCAAAATTTTGGAGAATCGAATCATGTATTTATACGAAACCCACATGCACACCTATCCCGTCAGCAAATGCGCCAAGTTCAGCGTGCGGGATAATCTGGATTTTTACAAGGAAATGGGGTATGCAGGTGTATTCATCACCAACCACTTTTTGGATGGAAACATCAATATTTCTTCCGACGCTCCTTATAAGGAACGTCTGAAATTCTATTTCACCGACTACGAGGAAGGCGTTCGCATCGGCAAGGAGATCGGCTTGTCCGTTTTCTTTGGCGCGGAAATGTCCTATAAGGGAACCGACTTTTTGGTGTACGGTCTTTCTCCTCAATGGTATTTGGAGCATCCGGAGATTCAAGACATGCCAAAAAGCCAACAGCTCCCCTATCTCATGGAGCATGGGGCGTTGGTGATCCAAGCGCACCCGTTCCGCGAGGCAGAATATATTGATCACATTCGCCTGTTTCCCCGATGCGTGCAAGGCGTGGAGATCTACAACGCCTGCCGCACCGATTTTGAGAACGAAATGGCAAGACAGTACGCGGAAAACTACGGATTGCTGCCCTTTGCGGGTACGGATAACCACGTCGCCCACCAACGGATGCAATTGGGCGGTATGAAATCCGAAACCCCCGTCAGAGATGAATCGGATTTCGTGCATCGGATACTGAACGAAATGATGACGGTCTTTCAAATCGACCGTTCAAAAGAATCATAAAAGAACGGTCAACGGTTGCCACCGTTGAGCGTTCTCACGTAAACGCCTTTATTCAAGCGTTTCCAATTCCTCGTAAATTTCCAAAAGCCGTTCTTCGGCTTTGTTTTTTTGCTCGTCCAGCTCCGCCGCCCGAAGATAATCCGACGCCGCATCCCCAAACAGCTCTTCCTCGATCCGCTCCAAAAGCGCCTCCAGCTCTCCGCTCTCTTTTTGGAGCTTTTCTATACGGGATTTTTTCTTTCTGGCGTCTGCCGCCGCTTGCTTCTGCTTCAGATATTGCTCCTTGTTGCTCCCCGACTCGGTCGGCCGCGCGGCGGAAAACGTCACGGCATCCGTCCGCTCCGCGATTCTGGCGGCTTTATACTCCGAAAATTCGGTGTACCCGTTTCCAACGTGATCCACGCGGTAATCCAAAAGATCTCCGCCAAAGCACGGATGGGGCTTTAACTCCAAGATCCGCGTTGCCAATTTGTCAATAAGATAACGGTCATGGGAAACCATCACCACGGTGCCCTCAAATTGCGAGATGGCGTCCTCCAACGCTTCTCTGGAATCCATATCCAAGTGGTTGGTCGGCTCGTCCAGCACCAACAGATTCATGCGGGAAAGCATCAGCTTGGCAAAGGTCAATCTTGCCCGCTCCCCTCCGCTCAACACCGAAACGGTCTTGAACACGTCCTCGCCCGTAAATCGGAACATCGCCAGAACGGTTCTGATATCGGTTTCGGTTCGTGTGGGATAGGCGTTCCAAAGCTCGTCCAGCACCGTATTTTCGGGTGTCAGATTTTGATTTTCCTGGTCGTAGTATCCGATCTCTACATTGTATCCCGTGGAGATCACACCTGATTTGGGAGCGATCTGATTCAGGATCCCCTTGATCAAGGTGGATTTTCCGCATCCGTTGGGGCCGATGATCAGTACCCGTTCCTCCCGTTTCACCATAAACGAAAGATTTTCAAACAGCTTCCGTTCCCCAAAGCCCATGGTCAATCCGCGGATCTCCAGCACGTCGTTTCCCGAAGTCAACGCCCCGGAAAATTTGATCCGGATCCCCTTGGGGACATCCTGCGGACGCTCCACCCGTTCCATTTTCTCCAACAGCTTCATGCGGCTCTCGGCAGCAATGATATTGCGCTCCCGATTCCACGCCCGCTGTTGTGCAATATAGGCTTCCTGGCGGGCGATCTCCTTTTGTTGGTTACGCCAATGCCGCTCCGCGATCTCGCGGTCAGCCTCCCGCTGGGCAATGCTCTTGCTGTAGGAGCCGTGATAGAGCTTGGCGTGATGATGCTCAATCACCAGCGTTTTGTTGGTGACGCGATCCAAAAAATAACGGTCGTGGGAGATCACCATAAAGCTCTTTTTATAAGTGGAAAGAAAGCTCTCCAACCATGAAAGCGTGGCGATGTCCAGATGGTTGGTCGGCTCGTCCAGCATCAGAACGTCAGGCTCACGGGAAAGCTGGATTCCCAACGCCAGACGGGTGCGCTGACCGCCGCTTAAGGTGGCAACCTTTTGCTGCTTGGCGGGATCGTCAAAGCCCAATTTGTGCAAAATCGAAGCGCAGCGTCCCCGAAATTCCAAGCCGCCGTCCCGAACGTACCTGTCGTGCAGATCAGTGTATTCCCGAATCACCCGTTCGTCGCCGCCGTTCAGCTCGCGCTCCAAGACCTTTAACCGTTCTTCTGCTTCCAACAGATGCGGGAACGCGCAGTACATCCGCTCCAAAACCGTTTCGTTTTCACCGTCTGACTCAAACGCGCCGTCCTGTGTCAAAATCCCTACCGTTTTATCCTTGGATAAATACACGGTTCCCGACGTTGGCTCCGCCTCCCCCGTGATCAAACGAAACAGGGTGGACTTGCCGCTGCCGTTGACACCGATAATCCCCAATCGGTCTGTTTCGTCCAGCGCAAAAGACACGTTCTCCAAAATGGGAGTGACGCCAAAAGAGAGCGAAAGATCGCTGACTGTCAATACATACATTTCATCTACCCTTTCAGCGGATCAGAATTTGGTCTTGGCTTCCACGGCAACGCCGAGAATACGGGAGCGCCCCGTTTCAAAATCCTCCGGCATCAGCACGATGGGCTCGTATTCGTCGTTTTCGGGCGAGAGGATGATGCGGTGATTCTTCTTCTCAAACCGCTTGACCGTGGCGCTCTCACCGTCCACCAAGCACGCCACGATGTCCCCGTTCTCCGCGTACTGCTGCTTGCGAAACAGAACGTACGTCCCGTTTACGATACCACATTCCTTCATGCTGTCACCGCAAACCTCCAGATAGAAATAGTCCTCCACGTCGTCCACGTCCGCAAATTCCCTGCCCAACAGCGTTTCGTTGGTGACGATGGGCGAGCCCGCGCGGATCACACCAATGACGGGCACCATTTTTTTGGCACGCACACTGCGATAAGAATGTTCCTCGTCCCGAAGTCCGCTGGCGGTTCCCAGCATCTCGTCAAGGCTGACCGAAAAAAAGTCAGCGATCCGCGCCAATTTATCCGCTTTCGGCATGGAGCGTCCGCTTTTCCAGTCCGAAAACGTAGAAGCGCCGATCCCCGTTGCCTTCGCCACCTGGTACACCGTGGCTCCGTGTAATTTAAGAAGCTGTTCAAAGCGTGAGAATTCCATGAACCCGTCCCCCTTTTCATTCAATCTGTCTTTTCTGCATATTTTTGGTATAATAAACTTGTTAAAAGCGCCGAATATTGCGATTTTCCGAAATATATATTGACATCAGTTCGGAAATGCGTTATAATATATCTACAGAATAATCATACCACATTTTAAAGAAAAAGTCAACAGGATTTTTAAAAAAGGAGGATAAAATGTATCAATTCAGCGATAATTGGAGCAAAGATGTTTTTTCGGAGCCGTTTGACAGCGATTTTACCGTACGATGCAAGCACTGCGGAAGAATTCTGATGGGCGGGGAGGGATTCTACCGAAAGGACGGAAAACCGTACTGTGAGGAATGTGTTGAAAGCGCGGATCTGGAGGATTTGATTCGGATATGCGAAACCGACTCGCACGAGCTGTTTCGCTCGGTGGGCTTGACACACGATTACGTAACGGCAGAGCTTTCATTTTAAAAAGGAGGACGATTTATGGATCAGGAAACGCTTCGGATCGAAGCAGCAAAAGATTATTTGAGCGGCTATCAGCTTTGTTTGGATCTGTTGAATTTGCGAAAATACGAACGGCACCGCGCCAAGCGCTTTGAGGAGGAATGCTCCTGCGAGGATATTCTGCAAGGCAACGAGGCTTTTTGGAAAGCCAGAATGTACGAGGTGGAGCATCTCGTGGCTTCCCTGCGCAACGGGAGAGAAAAAATCATTCTATATTATCATTACATCAAAGGAGAAAGCATTGAACGCTCGGCGGACTTTTTGGGCATTTCCCGCAGAACGGGTTATCGAATGCACCGCAAAGGACTTTTGGTGGTGGGCAGTATTTTGGAGCGCACAGGTCGAATTGATCGGCAAAAATACACAGAATAAAACGGATTTCGTTGATTCATACTAATCTTACAAAAGCCAACGACTTTTGACAGAAAGGATGAAATCGTATGAACCAAATGAATATGGAACAATTCGCGTCGGACGCGATGGAAAACATGATGCCCCACAATCCAAAGGTTTTATGGACGGTGGCGGCAGTGATGGCAGGCGCAACGCTTTTGGGCGCAGGCGCGTACCTTGCATGGAACAGCCGTCAAGCCAAAATGCTCCGCGCCGCCAAGCGAGCAAGCAAAATTCTCTATAAAGCGGGGACCATTCTGCAAACCGTAGCGGAAGTGGCAAATTGATTCCAGGATGCAAAAACGGTGGGGTGAGTCCCTTTTATGCGTTTACGCATCTGACTCGCCCCCTTTTATCCTTCAAAAAACACAATTTTTCGTCACTACATTTATTTTAATGCCTTCTTCATATTAAAAATTCTCCCTTTCAGTTTCCCTCTCCTTCTTGAGTTTCGTCTGATTGGAAGCATCTATTCACTTTTACACAAATTTTTCGGCAATCTCATATTTTGCATCAACAAGAATAATCTATAGTAAAAAACAAATCCGAACCAATTTCGACTTGCGAAACAGCTCGGATTTGTTGCGTTTGGTGCTCCCCCTACAGGAATCTGAACCCAAACGCGCGGTATCATGCGGTGGTGTTCCAAAGATCGCGAAATCGCGCGTTCCTCGGCAAATTGTAAGCAATTTGCGGGGTACCGATTCGATAGAGATAGCAGCACAAAACAGAGCAGGTACTGCGTTTGCAGTACCTGCTCCCCCTACGGGAATCTGAACCCAAACGCGCGGTATCATGCGGTGGTGTTCCAAAGATCGCGAAATCGCGCGTTCCTCGGCAAATTGTAAGCAATTTGCGGGGTACCGATTCGATAG
>JAZSMC010000044.1:0-13811 GCA_045535705.1 Eubacteriales bacterium | reverse complement strand
TGTCTGATGAAGTCAACGACACCACCGCATCTCTGGTGGTTGCCCAGATGCTTTTTCTGGAAGCGCAGGACGCCGAAAAGGAGATCTCCTTCTATATCAATTCTCCCGGCGGATCGGTGACTGCGGGCATGGCGATCTACGACACCATGCAGTTTATCAAATGCGACGTTTCCACCATCTGCATCGGTATGGCGGCAAGCATGGGCGCGTTCCTCTTGTCCTCGGGAACCAAGGGTAAACGGTTCGCGCTTCCCCACAGCGAGATCATGATCCACCAGCCCTTGGGCGGTGCGAGAGGTCAGGCAACCGATATTCAGATCCAAGCCGAGCAGATCCTTCGCGTCAAGCGTACCCTCAACGAGATCCTTTCCGAAAACACCGGAAAGCCTCTTGAGGTGATCGAGCGCGACACCGACAGAGATAACTACATGACCGCCCAACAAGCGTTGGAATACGGTCTGATCGACAAGATCATCGCCAAAAGACCTTAAGGCAAGAAAGGAGTCATGCTGACACATGGCAAACACATCTAACCAAGGCAACAAAAATTCCCATTACTGTTCATTCTGCGGGCGTAATGAAAAAGCCGTGCAGTTCTTGGTTCCCGCACCAACGGGCGCGGCGTTTATCTGCGACGTTTGCATTGAGGCCTGCGGCGATCTGATCCAAGAAGCCATGGAGGAGCAACGCTTTGAGAAGCTTTCCATGGAGGAGCTTCCCCGCCCCATGCAGATCAAGGAGTCCCTTGACCGCTTCGTAATCGGGCAGGACGAAGCAAAGGTTGCGCTTTCGGTAGCCGTTTACAATCACTACAAGAGGATCTTGTCCAAGGACAACGTCAAAGCAACCTTCAAGGGCAAGAAAAAAGCCTCGAAAAAAGAGAGCGTGGAAGATTCCGAGGATGCAGTGGAACTGCAAAAAAGCAACGTTTTACTGTTGGGTCCCACCGGCGTTGGAAAAACCTATCTGGCGCAGACCTTGGCAAAAACCATGAAGGTTCCCTTTGCCATTGCGGACGCGACCACGCTGACCGAAGCGGGTTACGTGGGCGAGGACGTGGAAAACATTCTGCTCCGCCTGATCCAAGCCGCAGACTACGACGTGGAACTGGCAGAGCGCGGTATTATATACATTGATGAGATCGATAAGATCGCGCGCAAAAGCGAGAATCGCTCCATTACCCGCGACGTTTCGGGAGAAGGCGTTCAGCAAGCGCTTTTGAAAATCCTGGAAGGCACGGTCGCCAACGTTCCCCCGCAAGGCGGCAGAAAGCATCCCAATCAGGAATTTATTCACATTAACACCCAGAATATCCTGTTCATTTGCGGCGGAGCCTTTGAGGGCTTGGATTCGGTAATCGAAAAGAGGAAAGGCAATCAGACCATCGGCTTCGGCGGAGAGATCCTGACCAAAAGTCAGCGCAAGGAAAACGGCGTATTCCGCGACGTGATCCCCCACGACATCGTGAAATTCGGGTTGATTCCCGAATTGGTCGGACGAATTCCCGTGATCGTTTCGCTGGAAGATCTGGATCGTACGTCGCTGGTGCGTATTCTTACCGAACCGAGAAATTCTCTGGTGAAGCAATACCAAAAGCTGTTTGCCATGGACGAAGTAGAGCTGGAATTCTGCCGGGAAGCCTTGGACGCGGTTGCGGAGCTGGCTTTGGAGCGCAATACGGGTGCGCGCGGACTTCGCGCCATCATTGAAAGCGCAATGACCAAGCTCATGTACGAAATTCCTTCCAGACGGGACGTCGCCAAGGTGATCGTCACCCCCGCATGTATCCGACGGGAGGGCGAATGTGAATACGTTTTTCGCAAAGACTTAATTGAACCCGCGGAGGAAACCACCGCGTAAAAGAAAGGGAGTGAGTCAAATGCAACATTTGATGCTCACCCCCTTTTCAGTTTAACAACCGCAGTGGTTGGGACGGTCCGAACGCTCGCGGTGATCGCTGTGGCAATGCCCGCCTGAGCAGGTGAATTCACTTGTTGGGAACGGCATGGTGCGGAACACGCGGCAAGGATCGTCTTCCTCAACGGCTACACATTCCTTTTCGGGAATCGCGTACTCTGCGGCTTGGATCAGCAGCTGCGCGGGACGAACGATGCGAACCACGGAAAAGATTCCAAGGGACACCGTCAAGAACCGCTGTGCATCGTCGTCGAAGCAAAGCGGAGCCTCAAAGGTGTTCATCATCGTTTCGGGAACGTCGTTCTCGCAGCAGCAACAGCAGCAGTTGCAGTCCGATGCCTTTTCCATGATCTTGCTGCCCAGAAGAACGGGAGCTACCACTTCCACCACGGCGGTGGGAGTATTCTGACTTCCGTAGCAAGGCTCCGGACAAGAGCAGAAGCCGCACTCATCCGATGAACGGAACACGCTGACGTTACATTCGCCACCGTAAAGGATCACACGCTTTTCCAAAACTGCAATTCCCTCCAATTCCTGGGAACGTCCGCAGGAAATGCAGGCTTCAAATTCGATTTTCACGTAAAAGCGGATGGTCACCGCATAAAAACCTCGGTTGAACTGAATAGGATCCAAACTAATGTTGCTCCACATCAGCTTTGCGCTCTTTGCGCGCACGCTTCCCGTTCGCTCCAGAATCTCATTTCCGTAATGGGAAAGATAAACGCGAACGTTTTCATAGCAATCCCGATCTCTGCAAGAATCCAGGATGCGGTTGGTTTCAATTGAAACGGTGTCCCCCGAAGAACGGGGAGAGCATGGGAACTTGTTTTCCGCCATAATCCCTAATCTCCTTTTTAGATGGTCTGAAGAGAAAATCTCCTCGTTATCATTCTATGCAGAGTTCCTTTTTTTGACATCCGAATCCGACATCTTTCGCATAAATTGTAAACATTCCGAAAAAACTCTTGAAAAAAAAGCCAACTTATATTATAATGATAAAAAAATCAATGAAAGGATTTTTTATGAAAAAAAACACCCTCATTGGGCTTTTGTTGGCGCTGGCTTGTTTGCTCTGCGCTTGCAGTAAAGTCCCGGAAGACCAACGAATTCCCGTTTACGATTACACCTTGCCGCCACTCTCCACCGAAAGCGCGCCGTCCGATCCACAGCAATCTCCCTCGGTTACGCTGACACCCTCCAACGCAGAAAATCTGATTGGAAAATGGCATTCCGCCAGCGCCGCCACGGTGTTTGAGTTTTTTGCAGACGGAACCATGAAGGTGTATTATCTGGCACCCGGATACTTTGAATATAATTCCGTGGAAGAAGGAACCTACACCTACGACGGCTTGACGCTGTCCTGCAAGCTTCCCTCTCAAGCCAATTTCACCTATTCTTGCTCGGTGAACGAAAACGAACTGAAGCTGACGGTTTCTTATCAATCTCTCGTATTTGATCCCGTCACGGAACTTCCCAACGAGCATCCCCGGTACGATTTCCCTGACTTTGATGAGTTGGTGCAGGATGATCCTCTCACGACCAACGCTTACTTGGGTAACACTTACGAAGTCGATTTTTCCAAGGATACTATCCGAGCAGAGCTGGGAGCCGGCTACTGGAAATCGGTGGCGGAAGCAGATCGGATTAAGCTGGAAACGGGTACGGCTCAGATTGGTAATTTGGTAAACATTGATTTCGTTGGAAAACTGGACGGAGTTGCGTTCAGCGGCGGAAGCGCAACCAGTCAAGTGGTGCAGGTCAAGGACGGAACAGGATATATCGACGGATTCTGCATTGGGATCGCGGGGCACGCCGTTGGTCAAACCTTCGACGTTCACGTGACCTTCCCCGAAAACTACGGATCTGCCGATCTGGCGGGCAAAGAAGTTGTATTCACCATGACGCTGAACTGGATTTACGCCACCGACCTGACCGACGAAATTGCCGAGGAAAAAGGCTACGAATCTGCTGATCAATGGGTGGATGAGGTCTATCTGGAACGCGTTGGCGCTCTGCTTTGGGAAAAGATTGAAAATCTGAAGGAGATAGAGGTTCCTCTTGCAGCATATCAGTTCTTCCACCAATACAATCTGGATTCGGCGCAGGCCAACGCCCTTTACTATTTTAACAATGACTTGGATGCGTATTTGGAATATTGCGGGATCACTCGCGATTCCCTGCTGAAGGACAGCAAGGAGATCGCGCGGAAGTTTTATCAAGCTGCACAGATCGTTGCCAAGCATCAATTGGTTGCCGACGACGCGCTGACCGAAAAGCTGACCAACGAGTATCTGGAAAGCTACAAGAGCAGCGGTTACACCGAGGAACAAGCAAAAGAGCTTCTTGAAACCAAAGGAAAAACAGAATTTGCCGCGCAACTCAATCTGATTCTGGCGCAAAATTATTTTGCACAGAATAATACGTTTACCTTTGCTGAAAATTAAATAAAAAAAGGACTTCGCCCTCGGTTTTACCCGTTTGCGGAGTCCTTTGTGTTTACGATTTATTCTTTTGTCCAATATTGGCTTTGATGAGCTGTTGAAGCGTCAGCTTCAGCACGCGGCGTACGTCCTCGTCCATCTGCAAGCCTCGCAACAGCCAACGGTTCTTGATGGAAACCAAGTCGGTCAACGTTAAGGCGTTATCCGAGGACAAAATTCGATAAAGTGCCTCGCACAGCTGCTCCCTTTGCTCCAACGACATGCTTTCGATCCATTTTTTCAGCGTTTTATCGGTTCGACGGCTTTCGGGAGAGATGTTTTTCACTCGTATGAAAGAGCTTCCCATAACATCCCAAGTCAGTCCGTTGTGCTGCAAGAAGCCTTTTTGACGGCTCTTGACCACGGTATAATCTTCTTCATGCTCCAATAACATTCCCACCAAAGACGATTGTGGGAGCAAGGTTTTGATCTGGGGCTTAACGTCCAGATAATCCGGATCGGTTAGAATATTGTCACGAAAACCCGGTCCGTCGTGATTCCAAACACCCAGCAGTCTTTTCTGAACGTCCTTTTCCGTATGGACTGCCGAATACACTGCCAAATTTCCGCCCTTGCTATGTCCCGTAACGAACAGATCTCCATCGGACGCCTTTGCTGCCTCGTTGAGGTATTCCACGGCGCGAGTTTGAGCGGGGACCACGTCCATAAAGCTCATGTTAAAATCTTCTTTCCAGCCCACGATGGTATCGTCGGTCCCCCGAAACGCCACCACGCATCTTCCCGTTTCAAGCAGGAAGGTGACCGCGGAAAACTGCATTTGAACGTCCAGATCGATCTGGTTGACGTAAGCCTTCATTCCGACCTGGCGGTAGCGGCGGCATCCCTTGACTGCCCGAAGCAATCGAATGATCTCCTTTGGAACGATCAACCCAATGGAAACCTTTTTGGGATCGGGATTTCTTGCGAAAAATCCGTTTGCCGCAGCTTGCAAGGAGATCGGCTCCGAGGAATGTCCGTCGGGCACGATATCCTTATATTCCACGTAAGACAAAAGTGCGAAAATCAAACTGTCAACTTCATTGAAGGGTGCTTGAGAAAAGGTCAGATCCCCTCTCCATGAAACGTAATCAAATAAAGTTCCCACTTGTTTTCACCACGCTTTCTGAATAGCATTAACCGTGATAGAGTCGCTTGCTTTCGTATACGGGCTCGCAGGTCAAACGCATACCAAGTTTTTTAACGGTGTGAACGTCGTTTTCCGAAAGGATCACCGACGAGTGCATCTCACAGCAACGGAGCTTACCCAGCTCTGCTTGGGCTTTTGCGGCAATGGGATCGGTAACCGCGCAGATGGACAGCGCAATCAGCAGCTCGTTCAGATGCAATCTGGGATTGTTGCTTCCCAGCACCTTTACCTTTAAATTGGTGATTGGCTCCAGAATTTCGGGAGAGATCAGGTCGATCCGATCGTCAATATCTGCCATGACCTTCAGCGCATTCAGCAGCGCAGCAGAAGCCGCCCCCAGCAGACGAGAGGTTCTTCCCGTCACCATCCTGCCGTCCGACAATTCAATGGCAACGGCAGGCTTGCCCGTATCCGCCGCCTTTTGGTTGGCAACGGTTGCAACCTCCCTGTAAGAAAGATCCAATCCAGCGTTCTGCATGATCAGCTTCAGCTTTTCGGTGTCGTGGAATTCTCCCACCTCACCGTTTTTGCGATGATCGCACACCGCTTGATAATAACGGCGGATGATCTCCATATTGGCGGCGGCACAAACGGCATCCTCGTCAATGATGCAGTTCCCTGCCATATTCACTCCCATATCCGTGGGCGAGCAGTAAGGCGATTCCCCGTTGATCTTTTTAAACATGGCGTTCAGCACGGGAAAGATCTCAACGTCGCGATTGTAGTTGACCGCAGTTTTTCCGTAAGCTTCCAGATGGAAGGGGTCGATCATGTTCATATCGTTGAGATCAACGGTAGCCGCTTCGTAAGCCAGATTAACGGGATGCTTGAGAGAAAGATTCCAGATCGGAAAGGTTTCAAATTTCGCATAGCCCGCGTGGATCCCCCGCTTTTGATCGTGATACAGCTGACTCAAGCAGGTTGCCATTTTTCCGCTTCCCGGCCCCGGCGCGGTCATCACAACCAACGAACGGCTGGTTTCAATATAATCGTTTCTACCGTAGCCATCGTCGCTGACGATACAGGGAATGTCCGAGGGATAGCCCTCAATGGAATAATGCTTGTAAACCTTGACGCCCAAGGACTCCAAACGCTTGCGGAACTTTGCGGCGGCGGGCTGATCCTGCCAGCGCGTCAGCACCACGCTTCCAACGAACAGATCGAAGCTACGAAAGGCATCGATCATCCGCAACACGTCCAAGTCGTAGGTGATCCCCAGATCTCCGCGAACCTTGTTCTTTTCAATATCGTTGGCGTTGATCACGATCACGATCTCCGCCTGATCCTTCAATTGGATCAGCATACGGATCTTGCTGTCGGGAGCAAACCCGGGAAGCACTCTGGCGGCGTGATAATCGTCGAACAATTTCCCACCGAATTCCAGGTAAAGCTTGCCGCCAAATTTTGCGATACGCTCACGGATATGCGCTGATTGTGTTTCTATATATAAGTCGTTATCAAATCCTTGACGGTACATCCTTACGTTCTCTCCTTTTCATTGGCATAGGCGATCCGAAAACTGCCGTCGCCTTCAAATGTGATCGTGGTTTCATATAACTTTTGAATGGCTCTGATAAGATAAGCGGTATCGTCGATTCCCGCCGTTTCGTATGCGGAGTGCATGGCAAGCTGTGCCATGCCGATATCCACAGTGCAAAGCGGAACCAACGTGTTGGAAATGCTCCCAAGCGTTGAGCCCCCCGGCTGGTCGCTCCGATTGGCGTACTGTTGGATGGGAACCCCCGCCTCTTTGCAGATCTCCTCAAAAATGGCGGAAGAAACGCCTTCCGTGGTGTATTTTTGCGCTGCGTTGGATTTGATGACCACACCGCCGTTGAGATGGGGGGTGTTTTGTCCGTCGCTCAATTCGGGGTGGTTCGGGTGACGCGCGTGTCCGTTGTCAGCCGACACCATAAAGGAAGATGCCAGTAAGCGGCGTTTATCCACCGACATGGCTTCGCAGACACGGTCGAGAACGTCCGACAAGAACACGGAGCCTGCCCCCTGTTTGGTGGCGCTTCCCGTTTCCTCGTTATCTGCCGAGAAATAGATCTGCAGAGAATCCTGCGCCGCTTTTGCTTCACAAAAGCCGCAAAGAGTGCCATAGGCGCACATGAGGTTATCAATTCTGGGAGCCGAGAAAAATTCGCCGTCCGCCCCCCAAACGGTACCGTCCATGCGGTTGTAAACGTAAAGATCCGCCCCAACGATCTCCTCTTGCTTGCATTGCAGAGCTTCTGCCAACAGCTCCTTGAGGGATCTGCTTCCGTCAGACATGGAAAACAGCGGGAGCATATCTACGGCAGGATTCCATGCGTATCCCGAATTCACCGAACGGTTCATGTGGATAGCAACGTTGGGGATCAGCACCAGATCACGGTCAAGTGCCACGGTTTTCGCCTTGAAGCCTTCGCCTTGCTTGAGAACGACGCGCCCCGCCACCGACAAGGGGCGATCCAACCAGGAAGAAAGGATGGTGCCGCCGTACACTTCGGTGTTCAACCGAAGATATTTTCCGAATGCCGGAGATGCGTACTCATGCTTTAATTTAAACATGGGGGAATCTGTATGACTTGCAGTGATCAACGCCTGCTTGGGCAGCTTGGTGGGCAACCGAAACGCGATTACGGACGATTGATTACGGGTGACGAAGTACTTTCCTCCCGGAACCAGATCCCAAGATGCACACTCCTCAACGCGAATAAATCCTTCCGACGTTAATTTTTCACTGATCTGCTCCACTGCGTGAAACGCCGTGGGACTTTTTTTGATAAACGACAAAAGCGCTTTGGTGGTCTTTTCGCTATGCTGTTTTAACGCCATTTCGATCCTCCCATCCATTTTACGGTTCAAAAGAAATTTCATCTTTTATTATACTACAATTTTCTAAAATTCGCAATCCCTTTTTAAAGAAATTACGAAACATTTTCTCTTTTTTTACATTTTTTCTTCATTAAAGCGACAAAAGCGCCGATTCCCGCAGGTTTCAAGCGCTTCAGCCGTTTAATCAATTTTCAAAAGCTCTTTTAAGGCAGATACGTCGGCTGCTTTATAGGTCGCCTTGAGGCGATTTTTTCTCCTTCCCACCAGCATGGAATCCATTCCCGCGTTTTGCGCTCCCGCTATATCGGTTTTGGGATTGTCACCAACGAAAAGACACTGCGAAACGTCCACATCCATTGCATCGGCGCACAGATAATAGATCTCCGCTTGCGGTTTTTTTACTCCAACCTCGCCTGATACGATCACGTGATCAAAATAAGGCAACAGCCCCGAGGATTTCAGCTTGGCTCTTTGAAAATCCGATTCCCCGTTGGTGATCATGCCGATTTGATATCCATTTTGCCGCAGAAACGCAAGAGTTTCCTTCGCCGGTGGAAACGGAACTGCCGAATCGATATAAAGGGTGCGCCAGAGGTTCCAAAATTCTGTAAATTCCGGGTGGTCATCCCATTGATAGGTTTCGCAAAACCGCGCATATGCTGCGGCTATCTTCTTAACGGAATAAAGACGGATCAGATCCTCCTTCTGCTCCCGGGAATCCGACCTCAAAACGTCGGGATAGATCTTGCAAAGCTTTTCATACGCCGCATCGTGGGACGCGCTGTTATTGAGCAGAGTGCCGTCCAGATCGAACAGGATCGCCCTGTAGATTTTATGTTCCACTGCGGCTTCCCTCCTCGTCCTTGAGGTAAATCTGCGCGATCATCAAAAAGAGGATCAGATACCCGATGACACCGCTCAGGACGTCCCCACAGTAGTAAAAGATCATCCACAGCAGATCCCCCGTACCGATCTGGGGCGCGCCGTAGAAAATATCGTATCGGATCCGCGCCAGAACGCTCAACAAGGCAGGCACGAACGCCACTGCCAACGCACAGCGCTGAACGGGATTGGAAAACGCAGTGAGTGAAGTAAATCCTAAAAGCTCTGCGGACGGACGCGCCTGCTTATGACGGAGCAAAAGCAAGTAGATCAGCAATACTGCCAAACCCATCTGGAGCCAATCTCCCAGAACGTCCGCTATCACATAGATCAGATCCGTCCCCAGCGTGTCAAAACCTGCGGTCATCAGATCTCCTATCAACAAACTGAACAGGTAACGGCCTACGGAGCAGATGCCGTAAACGGTCAAGATCCCTTTGGAATCCTTCAGGGAATACCGCACCGAAAAATAGAGGGTGAACGCGAACGCCGTCCAATAATAGAACAACTGTACGGCACTTTGCACGAAGTCCCACAAAATGGGAAACACACCATTGGCAATGATGATATTCGTAACCGACAGAATGTAAACCGGCGTGCAAACGAAGGCGTAAAAAGCCGCCAACGCCATTAGCAACAGACATCCGAACCGTTCCGTTTTTCGTTTTTGATCTTTCTCCCCCTCAAACGGCAGCATCATAGTTAAAATTCCTTTCCGTATGATTAACATTTTCTGCGAAATCGGCATACTCTTTTTTATGGGATCTCCCGTGATGAAAGGAGCTTTTTATGCCAACAAACACAAATCGTATTCTTTGTTATAACAGTCCGATGGATTGGTCGGAGCTGATGAAAACCATTGAGATCTTTTCCGAACGCTACCCTTTTTTATCCACGGCAGAGCTTGGAAAAAGCATTCTCGGAAGAAGTATCCCCTGCTTGACGTTGGGAAACGGACGACGAAGCGTTCTATACGTTGGCGCCCATCACGGTATGGAATGGATCACCTCAGTTTTGTTACTTCGCTTCATGAACGAGCTTTGCCAAGCCATCGAAGACGAAAAAAAGATCTGTAAAATATCTTTGAAATTGCTATTGGAGCAATATACGTTGATCGTGGTTCCCATGCTGAATCCGGACGGCGTCGAGTATCAGATCCACGGCGTTGAAGAAAGCAATCCGTTGTTTGCCCGCGTGCTTTCCATGAACGGCGGCAGTTCGGATTTTTCCCGTTGGCAATCCAACGCCCGCGGCGTGGACTTGAACCATAATTACAATGCGGGATTTAGAGAATATAAGCAACTGGAAGCGGAGCAAGCCATTCCATGCGGCGCTCCCACTCGGTACAGCGGTCAAGAACCCGAATCCGAACCGGAAGTGCGCGCCCTCTGCGATTACATCCGCTTTCAGAGGGATCTTCGATTGGTATTAACACTGCATACTCAAGGAGAAGAAATTTTCTACAAGAGCCGCGGCACTTTCGTGCCCGGAACGCATCCCGCCATCTTAAAGCTGGCGGAACTGACGGGATACCGTCTATCCGAAGCCGACGGTCTTGCCGCCTATGGGGGACTCACCGACTGGTGCTTGCAAAAGCTTGGGATCCCCGCGCTGACGCTGGAATGCGGAAAAGGAGTCAATCCCCTTCCTCTTTCGGACTACAGTACGATTTATTCTCGCTTGCGGGAAGGGCTGTTTCTGGCACCTACGCTGTTTTGATCCCTCAATCCACTCGGTTGCGTCGTTCTCCCCGAAGAAAGGCTTCAATATTTTGCGCCATTTCCTGCATCAAACGCACTCTTGTTTCGTAACCGCCCCACGCCATATGGGGCGTCAGGCATACGTTGGGCAAATGACGGATCTTTTGGTAGGGATGGTCGGTAGGAAACGGCTCGGTGGTATAAACGTCGATGCCGATGCCGCCCAAGCGGTTCTCAAGAATGGCGTCGGTCAGCGCAGATTCGTCCGTCACGGCACCTCTTGCCACGTTGATGAGAATGGCTGTTGGCTTCATCATGCGGATATGCGCGTCGTCCATCAACCCTCTCGTGGAATCGTTCAGCGGCGTATGGATCGACAAAATATCCGACTCACGGCAAATTTGCTCCAAATCCACGCAGTCCCAATCCTCGACGGGAGTACGCTTATTCACCAGCACGCGGCATCCCATGGCTTTTGCCACGGCGCCCACCTGCCGTCCAATGTTACCGAATCCAACGATTCCCCAGGTCTTCCCCGCGATCTCGTGATAGACCGGCTCCAGGCAGTTGGCAATTCCTTTTTTCGTGTAATCACCGTTTCGCACCATCTGGGTATATTCGGTCAGATGCGTCATCAGGGACAGCGCCATGGTCAGCGTGATCTGCGCCACGCTTTGGGTAGAATACCCCACTACGTTACAAACGGCAATGCCGTGGGATCGGCAATAGTCTACGTCCACGTTGTCAAATCCCGTTGCGGCAATGCAGATCAGCTTCAGATCCCGCGCCTTGGATAATTGCGCCTCTCCCAGTTTGATCTTATTGAGAATGGCAACGTGAACATTGTTCAGATGCGCCTCGATCTCTTGCGGCGACGTGGATGGGTAGACCGTAAGATCTCCGTATTTTTTGAACAGGCTCAAATCCAGATCCTGCCCCAGGGTGGCGGCGTCCAAAACGGCAACGTTCATATCGTTCTCCTTTGTTCGATCAAATTACATACATTATATCATAAACTTGAGATTCTTTCAAGAGCTTCGGATAAAAAAACGTGAAAAAAGAGGAAACCACTTGCTAAATGTGAGAAAGCATGATATAATAGTAAGGATATTGAATTGATAAGGCGGATAATTAAATGATTACGATCAACAACTTGAGCTTTCACTTCGGCGGACAATTGCTGTTCAAAAACGTCGACTTGAAATTCACCCCCGGAAACTGCTACGGGATCATCGGTGCCAACGGTGCCGGAAAATCCACGTTTCTGCGTATCCTATGCGGAGAGCTGGAGCCATCAACGGGCGAGATCTCCATCCCCGACACCGTTCGGATGTCGGTCCTTCGCCAGGATCACTTTGCGTTTGACCAGTACACAGTTCTGGACACCGTGATCATGGGCAACAAAAAGCTCTACGAGGTGATGAAGGAAAAGGACGCCATCTACGAAAAGGAAGATTTTACCGAGGAAGACGGCTTGCGCGCGTCCGAGCTGGAAACCGAATTTGCTGAAATGAACGGCTGGGAAGCAGAGTCCGACGCTTCCAAGCTGATCCAAGGCTTGGGGCTTTCAGTGGACGTTCTGGAACAACAGATGGCATCCTTGAAGGAAAGCGAAAAAGTGAAGGTGATGCTGGCGCAGGCACTATTCGGCAACCCCGACATCATCATGCTGGACGAGCCCACCAACGGCTTGGATATGGACGCCGTCCTCTGGCTGGAAGATTTTCTTTCGGACTATTTCGGCACGGTCCTGGTGGTATCCCACGACCGTCACTTCCTCAACGACGTTTGCACCAACATCGTTGACATTGATTACAACGGTATCAAAATGTACGTCGGCAACTACGAATTCTGGTATGAATCCAGCCAGTTGATCCAACGGATGATCAAGCAACAGAACAAGCGCGCCGAGGAAAAGATCAAGGAGCTTCAAGCATTTATCGCACGGTTCTCTGCCAATAAGTCAAAATCCCGCCAGGCGACCTCGCGCCGTAAGCTGTTGGACAAGCTCTCCATCGAGGAGCTTCCTGCGTCCAGCCGCAGATATCCCTTCATCGGCTTTGACATGGATCGGATCGCGGGAAAAGATATTTTGTTTGTAAAGGAGCTTACCAAAACCGTTGACGGCGTTCCGCTCTTCCAAAATCTCTCCTTTACCGTGAACAAAGAGGACAAGATCGCGTTCGTGGGCAACGAGCAAGCCATCACTGCCCTATTTCGTATTTTGATGGAAGAAGACACGGCGGATTCGGGAGATTTCAAATGGGGCGTGAGCATTACGAAATCCTATTTCCCTCACGACAATTCGGAATACTTTAACGACTGCACGTTAAGCATCATCGACTGGCTCTCTCAGTACGCCAAGGAAAACACGGAAACCTATCTGCGAGGGTTCCTTGGCAGAATGTTGTTCTCCAACGACAGCGTATTCAAGCCCGTAAACGTACTGTCGGGCGGCGAAAAGGTGCGCTGTATGTTCTCCAGAATGATGCTGTTCGGCTCCAACTTCCTGATCCTGGATCAGCCCACCGACCACCTGGATCTGGAATCCATCAGCGCAGTGAACAACGGGCTTGCCGCGTTCAAAGGCAACGTCATGTTTACCTCGCACGACTATGAGCTGGTGAACACCGTTGCAAACCGCATCATTGAGATCACCCCCGATGGAATCACCGATTTCAGTGGCACCTACGAAGACTATCTGGCAAGAAAAAAAGAAACGGAAGCCTCGGTTTGATAACTCAAAGGGGCTGTCTCATTTAGATGCAGAAGCCGCGATTTGGTTCCCGTCGGCGTACAAAAGTACGCCAGAGAGCCAAATCGCGGCTAAAAAACACATAAACATCAGAAATCCGTTAGCGA
>JAZSMC010000075.1:0-9167 GCA_045535705.1 Eubacteriales bacterium | reverse complement strand
GCAAAGTGCAAGCACTGTTGCGCGCTGGTGACGTAGATGGCTTTATCAAAGTGATAGTTCTCTTTTCTGTAAACCGCCGCCGCAATATCACGGGTCGGATACAGAGTGGAGCCGTCACGTTTGAGGATGAGGCAAGGCGGCATATTGTAGTCCGACAGATCCACGATGGACGCGCCGTCGTCGATCTTCAGCATATTCTTATCCTTCAGAAGTTGGATCTGAGCAGGCATTTTATCGGTATAAAAGCTCTCGCCCTTATAGGAATCAAATTCGATCCCCAATTGCTTATAAGTCCTCTCGTATTCTGCAAGGCTGATCTGCACGAACCAACGCCACAGCTCCAGATTTTCCTCGTCACCGATCTCCAGCTTATGGAATTCTGCGCGGGAAGCGTCTGCCAGCTCTTGGCTGGGCGGAATTCCTTTTTCGGGATCTCCCTTGATGGCGTTGTTGATACGAACGTAAAGCTCTACCAGCTTGTCGATCCCCTCTTTTTCCACCATCTCACGGCTTCCCCACAAGCGGTAAGCCACGATCAGCTTTCCGAACTGGGTACCCCAGTCACCGAGGTAGTTGATCCCGTAACAGCTATATCCCGCAAACTCATGCAAGCGGCGCAAGGAGTGACCGATGACGGTGGTCCCCAGATGTCCGATATGGAAAGGCTTTGCCACGTTGGGCGAGGAATAATCCAGAACCACGTGTTTGCCTTCTCCAAAGGTCTGGGCGCCGTAGCGTTCGCCCTTTTCCAAAATTTCGGGAACCACGTTTTTTGCCAGATAGTCGTTGGAAACGGTGATATTCAAATATCCGTTGACTGCTTCAGCTTTTCCGATCACTTCTCCGCTCTGCAAGGCTTCGCAAAGCGCGCCCGCGATCTGAACCGGAGAACGGCGCAAGGTTTTGCTCAAACGGAAGCAAGGAAACGCCAGATCTCCCATATTGGCATCGGGGGGATACTCCAACATCCCCGCCACGTCAGCGGCGGTCAGCTCCGCTTCGGGGTTGATTCCCTTCACAGACGCCAGGATCTGCTCGGCAATCAGTCTTTTAATGGTTTGCATAGGTCAATCTCCAATCTTTGATAACACAACAATATATTATACTACATAAATCGTCTTTTTGCAAGAGCTTTTTAAGATTTATCGGTCAAGTTTGCGGTCTTCGCTTGCACGAAATCAAGAAGCGCGGCAGTATTCAGCAGTAATTGGGCGCCTCTCGTTCCCGAACTGACGGTGATCTGATCGAATTGCAAGGCACTCTCGTGAATGTAAGTGGGAAATTTCTTTTTCATCCCGATGGGCGATACGCCCCCTCGGATGTAGCCCGTCAGCGCCAGAAGATCCTTCACATGGATCATCTCGATCTTTTTATTCCCCGTAATGGATGCTGCCAGACGAAGATTGATCTCCTCGGCAACGGGGATACAGAACACCAGCGGTCCCGTTTTATCTCCCTTCGCCACCAAGGTCTTGAACATCCTTTCAGGCGGAAATTGCAGCTGCTCGGCAATGTGCATCCCGCTCAAATCGTTTTCATCCACCTCGTACTCCAACACCTCAAAAGGGATCTTTGCGGCGTTCAGCATCCTCATGGCATTGGTCTTGATCATGGTTCCGTCCTCCGATATTCCGCGATCATCTCTCTCGCCGCATCCCTTTGCGCCGCGGTGATGTCGATTCCGCCCAGGATCCGCGCGATCTCCTCTACCCGTTCGTCCATATTCAGCTCCCGCACGTTGGTTTCCGCTCTGCCGTCACGCTCTTCCTTGGTAATTAAATAATGAACGTCTGCCAAGGACGCGATCTGCGCCGAGTGCGTTACGCAAAGCACCTGGGATCGTTTGGCCGTTTCCTGCAATTTCAAGCCGATCTTGCGGGACGTTTTTCCCGACACTCCGCTGTCGATCTCGTCAAACACCACCGTTACGGCGCCGTCGCGGTCATCCAACACCGAACGCAACGCCAGCATGATGCGTGACAATTCTCCCCCCGATGCGATCCGCGCCAAGGGCTGAACCGGCTCTCCAGGGTTGGTGGCGATCAGGAATTCCACGTCGTCCGCACCACTCTCATTCAAGGGGCAAGACTTGAGGGAGATCTCAAACCGCACCTTTGGCATATCCAAAAAGCTCAACGCCTCGGTGACTTCCCGTACCACTTGCAGGGACGCTTCTTTTCTTCTGCTTGACAGCCGCGCGCCACATTCTTCCGCTTGCTCTCGCAAACGGTTACATTTTGTTTCCAGCTTGACTCGATTCTCGTCGCTCAGATCCAATTCATCAAGCTCCGCCGCGATCCTTTCACGGTAAGCCAGAATTTCCTCGATGCTGTTCCCATATTTTCTTTTCAGCTTGGAGATCTGCTCCAAGCGTCCTTCCAAACGGTCGATCCGCGCGGTGGGATCTCCCCGATCGTCTTCCGCGAATCCAGCCACCGTTTCGGCAACGTCCACGATCTCGGACTCGGCTTCTGCCAATCTGTCGATCAACGTATCCACGCCCTCGATGATCCCGTTCAGCGAAGACAAGGCATTCTGCGCCCGTCGCAACAGATCAACGGCGTCGCTTTTCTCTCCCCCCGCCAGATAGCGGTAAGACAGCGCGACCTGCCGATTGATCTTTTCCAGATTCAACAAGCGATCCCGCTCCCGCACAGCAGCTTCTTCCTCTCCCACATGCAATTTGTGGGAGTCAATGTCCGAAAGCTGAAACTTCAGCATTTCCTGCATCCGTAGCTTTTCCGCGCCGTCAACGGTCAGCGAATCCAATCTTTTTTGGGCTTCGCGGTAGTTCCGATAGGCGGTTTGATATTCTTCCAAAAGTCCATCGGGATGGGCGTAAGCGTCCAACAATTCCAAATGGGTTCCTTTTTGCAATAGTTTGTGGCTATCCATCTGCCCGTGAATACTGATCAGCATGGAAGCGATCTGCTTCTGCACCGATTGAGTGATGGTCTGTCCATTCAATCTGGTCTGGGAACGTCCGTCAGCCGAAACAGTCCTCTGGATCATCAAAGAACCGTCCTCACATGGGAACCCCATTTCTTCCAACGCTTCCAGACTGTGCTTGGAAAGATCGTCAAATACCGCGCTGACCACCGCGCGGCTCTCGCCGCTTCGGATCATCTCCCTGGTGACACGGTTGCCCAGCAACAGATTGATGCTGTCGATGACCATGGATTTTCCCGCACCTGTTTCTCCCGTCAGCACCGAAAGTCCCGAACGGAAATCCACGTCGGCGCGGCGGATCACGGCAATATTTTCAATATGGAGTGAGCGTAGCATTACATATTCCTCAACAGATCGTGAAGTCGGTTGGCAAACAGCTCGGCGCAATCCGTATCCCTGGTAACCACCATAATGGTATCGTCACCGGCGACGCACCCGAGGATCTGATCCAGATTCATGCGGTCAATCCCCCCCGCCACGGCAGAAGCCAATCCGGGATAGGTCTTGATCACAACCAAATTTTTCGCGTATTCCACCGTGGTGATGGAATCGATCAGCGCGGCGCTGAATTTCACACCCGACGCGGGATCCGCCTGCTTGGGCAAAACGTAACGGTAGGTTCCTTTTCCCGTTGTCATCTTGGAGATCTTCAATTCCCGAATATCTCTGGAGATGGTTGCTTGCGTGACCTTGTAGCCGATCTCTCTCAATCGTTCGATCAATTCATCCTGGGTTTCGATCTCATATCTGGAGATCAGCTCCAGTAATTTTTCCTGTCTGTGTTTCTTCATATCCTTCTCCGTTAAAAATTGGACTCCCGCATTTTTTTGCAGAGCTTTTGATAAAAGCTCGCCTTCTTAAAACGGATCAATCCCGTTTCCATCGTTGATTTGGTGATACGAACGGTCTGGTTCCGATAGAATTCAAAATTCATCTTCCCGTCAACGGTCAGATAAAGCACCTTCTCCCGTACGCACACGTTTTTCACTTCCAAAACCGATCGATCCGAGAAGATAGACGGTCTGGCGGCGAAGGAATGGGGACAGATGGGCGTGACGCACACGCAGGAAACCGTGGGATCCACGATGGGTCCCCCTGCCGACATGGAATACGCCGTGGAGCCCGTGGGAGTTGCGATGATCAGCCCGTCCGCGCGATAATTGATCACGGGGTTTCCGTTTTCACACAATTCCAGATCAATGATCCTGGAAACCGAGCCGTTGGAGATCACAGCCTCGTTCAGCGCGTGGCAAAAGGATTTCAGTTCTCCGCCAGCATACAGCTCCACCCGAAGCATGGCACGGCGTTCCACCGTGTATTCTCCCGTGAAAAGCTGATGCAACAGATCCAACTCGTTCATTTCCAGCTCTGCCATGTACCCAAGTCTGCCCAGATTGATTCCCAAAATGGGTTTTCCGTGGGGAGATGCACGACGCGCCGCTTCCAGAATACTTCCGTCACCGCCCAGAACGATCACCACGTCTGCCTGCTCGTACATCACGTCCATCGGCAAATACCGAAATACGTCCCGATGCTTCCGCATCCGCATCAGCTTTTCGCGGTTGAACGCCGCGATCAGGATCTCGCAATCCTCTTGCAGCAATCTGTCCGCCACGCGAAGGGCGGCATGCGACTTTTCTGATATGTTAAAGTTAGTAACCAATGCGATCTTCAGCATCATCGGTTCTCCTTTCATTCCGTTAAACTGTCAAGTAGCGAATCTCCGATTCCGTGATCGGTTTCAATTCCTTTCTGCCCTTGGTGAACCAAGCCAAAAATTCCCGATTCCCGTCACCGCCCGCAATAGGGGATGCGATGAGCCCAACGGGACAGAGTCCCACATTTTTCCCCGATTCCAACACCCTCTCGATGGCAAAACGGTGCGCTTTTTTGTCCTTGACGATCCCGCCCTTTCCGATCATGGAACGCCCCACTTCAAATTGGGGCTTGATCAGGCAGATCGCATCTCCCGTATCTCCTAACAATTGGGGAAAGCACGGGATGATCAGCGTAGCGGAAATAAAGGATACGTCCATTACGATCAGATCCACCGTACCGCCGATCCTATCCGCAGTGAGATATCTGGCGTTGCAGTTTTCCATGGAAACCACTCTACGGTCTTTTTGCAGACATGCCGCCAGCTGCCCCTCGCCCGAATCCACCGCGATCACCTTGGAAGCACCCCGTTGCAACAAGCAATCGGTAAAACCGCCCGTGGACGCGCCTATATCCAAAGCGCGCCGCGATTCCACGATAACGCCAAAAGCATTCAATGCGGCTTCCAATTTCAGCCCACCTCTGCCAACGTACGGCAAAGCGTTCTGAATTTTCACCGTGTGAACATCCTCGGAAATATCTTCCGACGCCTTTTTCACGGTCTTACCGTCTACCGTCACACAACCATCCTCGATCAACGCTTTTGCACGACTGCGAGTCGGAGCATACCCGTTGACGGTCAAATATACGTCCGCGCGCATGGTTTATACCCAAACTCCAAAGGCAGGAATGAAGCCCATCAGCATGGCAACCGTAAACCCAGTCAACGCGCCGCAAACTACCTGCAAGGGAGTGTGCCCGATCAATTCTCTGAAATGCTCGTTGAATTTTTCGGGAGAATCGGACATCTCCTTCAAAATCAGATTCAGAGCTTTGGATTGTTTGCCGGTTTCCTGGCGAACCCCAACCGCATCGTTCATCACGATGATACAAAGCAATGCAGAGATCGCAAATAAGGGGGAGCCAAACCCCTCTTTGACGGCAACGGACGTGCAAAGTGCCGTCACCGTCGCGGAATGAGAACTGGGCATTCCGCCCGTTCCAAACATCATGGCTCGGAACGAAAAATCCCGCACCCGAAAGATTCCCGTAAACACCTTCAAAATCTGCGCGATCATCCATCCCATGATGGCGCTCATCAAATAATAATTTGTGAAAAATCCTTTTAACGTGTAATCAGCCATTTTAAACTTTCCTTTTTGCCAACCATTCCGCCAAAGCGCAGAGCATTTCCGATTCGGGATATTTCCGAACGGCGTTGATCGCCTCCTGTGTCAAACGATCTGCGTAAAATTGCGCTTCTTCCAAGGAATAGAAGCTCATAAACGTATTTTTTTGATGCTCCGCATCGGTTCCCACTCGTTTGCCGAGCGTTGCTTCGTCGCCCGTGCAATCCAGAATATCATCCACGATCTGGAACGCCAAGCCGATGTTTTCAGCGTACGTGATCACGTCCTGCATCGCCTTGTCGTCCAAGCGAACGCCTGCCGCCAGCGCACCCATGACGCACGCCGCGCTGATCAGCGCCCCCGTTTTCAGGGAGTGAAGCTTCAAAAGCTCGTCCAGGGACAGCTTTCGGCGCTCCCCCTCAATATCCATGACCTGACCGCCGATCATGCCGTACCGTCCCGCGCAATTGGCAAGATAGGCTACCGCAACAGCCGAAGCCTCTGCCCCTGCATCCCGATTGGATGCGGCAATCTCAAAAGCTCCCGTCAGCAGAGAATCCCCCGCCAACAGAGCGATGGTTTCGCCGTAAACCTTATGGTTCGTAGGCTTTCCGCGGCGAAGATCGTCGTTATCCATACAGGGCAGATCGTCGTGGATCAAGGAATAGGTATGGATCATTTCCACGGCGCAGGCAAACGGCACCGCCGCGGATTCCTCTCCGCCAAACAATTTGCAAAATTCCAAGGTCAGCGTGGGGCGGATCCGTTTCCCCCCCGCGAACAGGCTGTACCGCTCCGAGTCCAGCAAAGATTTGATATCTTCATCCTCAGTGTATGCCTCCCGCATGGCGTTTTCCACCACCGTGGCGTTTCTGTGTAATGCTAAAGTCAATGCTTCTTCGGTCATGATTCTTCCTCTCCCGTTGCAAAGTCTGTGAGTACCGCGGTTCCGTCCGGCTTCATTTGTAGCGTTTTGATACTCATTTCCGCACGATCCAGCACCTCCGTACATCCGCGCACCAATCCGATCCCTTCCTCGTAAAGCTTCAGCGCGGAATCCAATCCCTCCGAACCGCTCTCAAGGGTACGGACGATCTGCTTCAATCTCTCCATGGAGTCTTCAAACTCTATTTTTTTCTTGGTTGCCATATTCAATTCCTTTCCATACTCTCCGCGATCGCGGTCACGGAGCCGTCTGTAAAACGAACCGTTAACCGATCTCCAACGGAGATCTGTTCCGCTCTCGTAACGGTTTGATCATCTATTCCCACAGCCGCGTATCCTCTGGCAAGAACCCCCAAAGGATTCAAGGCGTCTAATCTGCCGCATACGGACGACAATGCGGCTCTCTTGGTTGCCAACACGTTGACAGCCGCCGCTTCCAGCCGCCGTTCCAGATCCGCGGTTTTCATCCGTTGCGGATCCAGAATCTGCTTCGGTCTTGACAGGACTCCGGACGTCAGCAGTTCCAAGGTTTTTCGCTCTCTTTCCACCCGATCCTGCATCATCCGGTGCAATCGAGCCTCATATGCCTGAAATTCACGGATCAGCTCCCTGCCGTCAGGAACCGCCAGCTCCGCCGCCGCAGAGGGCGTTGGCGCACGCAGATCCGCCACGAAATCGCAGATGGTGAAGTCACTTTCATGACCTACAGCCGAGATCACGGGAACGGTACAAGCGGCAACAGCTCTTGCAAGCCCTTCGTCGTTGAACGCCCAAAGATCCTCTGCCGAGCCACCTCCGCGCCCCAAAATGATCACGTCCGCCATCTGATACGTCTGGAAAAACCAAAGCCCCATCGTCAGTTGCTCTGCCGCTCCCTCGCCTTGCACTTGCGAGGGAAACAGGATCATTTCCGCGCAGGGGAATCGTCTGCCCAGAATATTCATAATGTCGTGGATCGCAGCCCCCGTGGGAGAAGTGATTACGCCGATCCTTTTTGGAAATTTCGGAATGGGCTGCTTGCGCGATGGATCGAACAGCCCCTCTCCTTCCAGCTTTCGCTTCAATTGCTCAAACTGCATTGCCAGCGTTCCCGATCCGTCGGGGATCATTTCGTCGGCGTAGATCTGATACTGTCCCCTTGTTGGATAGACGGAAACTCTGCCGTGAACGATCACGCGCATCCCGTCCTTCGGAACGAATCCCAACGCGGATGCGTAGGATCGAAACATCACACCCGAAAGCTGACTCTCCACGTCCTTCACGGTAAAATAAAAGTGTCCCGAAGAATAAACCTTACAATTGGAAAGCTCGCCCCGCACGAAAAGATTCGACAGCACGGCGTCGCCGTCCATCTGCATCCGAAGATATTCGTTCAGCTCCGTAACCGTTAAAGTGGGGGCGTTCCGCATGAATCTATTCTCCTTTTCTCGCAAGATGTGCGCGCCGTGTCAAAAGCGCGATGCCCGCCGCGTTATCGGCGGAAAATTCGGGAGCGGCAAAATAGGTGTTTTCCCGTTTGGAAAGCACGCTTTGCAAATAGCGGTTGCTCATAACGCCGCCGCCGTAAACGATGGGAAGATTCGGATAAAGCGAATCCAACCATTCGGTCATTTGCGTCAAGGTTTCCCCACAGAAGGACAAAACGTAAGCGCTCACCAATGGGGCGTCGTAGGTTTCCTCCCACAACCGTCTTGCCAGATTTTCCAATCCCGAAAGATGGCAAACGCCGTCCTTCACCGAGATCTTGGGCTTGGGGATCCTTTTCGTATTCTGTGCCGCCAGCCCTTCCAGCTCCCGTCCGCAGGGAAACCGCAAGCCCATCATCACGCCAACGCGGTCGATTGCCTGTCCTGCGTGAAGATCGGCACTCTCCCCTAACAATTCCACGGAAAATCCGTTTTCACGGGGCGTTGCAAGAACCATTTCCGTAGTTCCCCCCGACACGTGAAACGCGCCGAAAGGCGCCTTTAGCAATTCATCTGCCGCCCCCGACGAATGAGCCGCCGCCATGATATGTCCGTCCTGGTGAGAAAATTGATAAACGGGAAGATCCAACGCCGCCGCGAAGGATTCAGCAGCCGCCTTTCCTGCCAAAAAACAGGGCATATACGATCCAACGGCAGAACGGGGGCGCGCCGAACAACCAACCGCCGCAACCTCCATCTCCGACAAAGCTTCCCGCAATTCTCCGCAGAGCTGGGGCAGATTTTTGACGTGAGCGAACACGGCGTCGCTCTGACGCAATCCCCTCTCGCCTTCTTTTACTGTCAGCAGTGTGCGGAGATTTTTGATCACGCGCCCGTCTTCGGTGCAAACGGCAATCGAGGT
>JAZSMC010000144.1:0-2680 GCA_045535705.1 Eubacteriales bacterium | reverse complement strand
CAGGCGAACCAATCCCTTCTTCATACCGTAGGTGAAGATGGAAACGATTCCCAAAACCTCGGCGCCCGCCTCACGCAGAACGTTCACCACCTCGATCACGCTGCCGCCGGTGGAGATCAAGTCCTCCACAACCACGACCTTCTGTCCCTTTTCCAGCTTTCCCTCGATCTGGTTCTGTCTGCCGTGATCCTTGGCGCCCGAACGGACGTAGCCCATGGGAAGTCCCATCAGATGAGCGGTGATGGCGGCGTGTGCGATCCCCGCGGTGGAAGTACCCATCAACACCTCTGCGTCGGGATACTCGCGGCGGATGGTTTCCGCCAGACTCTGCTCCACGTCGGTACGAACCGCGGGAGCGGTCAAGGTCAAACGGTTGTCACAGTAAACGGGGCTCTTGATGCCGCTTGCCCAGGTGAAGGGCTCGTTGGGACGGAAAAATACCGCCTTGATGGAAAGCAGGTCCTTTGCGATCAGTCTTTGCATATCAGTCATTTTTCTATATCTCCTTTATCATCTCTTTGTCAAAAAATCAACCCACGAATTCCGCTACGCATCTCTTGTATGCCGCAACGGGATCGGGTGCCGCCGTGATGGGTCTGCCCACCACGATATAGTCCGAGCCGATCTTCTTCGCCTCGGCGGGAGTCATCACACGCTTCTGATCTCCGATATCTCCGTCCGCAAACCGTACGCCGGGGGTAACGGTGACAAAATCCTTGCCGCAGGTGTTATGCACCTTCTCAGCTTCTAGGGGAGAGCATACCACGCCGTCAAGACCTGCGTCCTTGGCATTCTCTGCGTAGTGCATCACCACTTGGTCGAGGGGCTCGCGGATCCAAAGATCCTTCTCCATGCTTTCCTGATCGGTGGAAGTCAACTGCGTCACGGCGATCAGGATCGGACGGCTTCCGTCCTCTCTCGTCAAGCCCTCGATAGCCGCTTGCATCATACGCTTGGTGCCGGCGGCGTGAAGATTGGTCATATCCACGTCAAGACGGGATAGCACCGCCATGGACTTTTTCACCGTGTTGGGAATATCGTGGAGCTTCAGATCCAGGAAGATCTTATGTCCTCTCGCCTTGATCTCTCTGACGATGGAAGGTCCCTCTGCGTAAAACAGCTCCATGCCGATCTTCACGAAGGGCTTTTCATCCTGAAACAGATCCAAAAAATTCATTACGTCCTGCTTGCTCGCAAAATCGCAGGCAACGATCACGTCCTTACCCATTGTGTGCGCCTCCTATGATATCACTCAAATTTTCAATTCCGTATTTTTTCATCACCGCGGGAAGATCCTCGATGATCTTTTTGCAAACGAAGGGATCCACCAGATTCGCAGCTCCTACCTGCACGGCGGTAGCCCCCGCCAGCATCATCTCCACCACATCCTCGGCGGTGGATACGCCGCCCATTCCGATGATCGGAATTTTGACGGCTTCATAGACCTGATATACCATCCGCACCGCCACGGGGAAGATGGCAGGTCCCGAAAAGCCCCCCATTTTGTTTGCTACGATAGGCTTTTTGGTCTTCAGATTGATCCGCATCCCCAAAAGGGTGTTGATCATGCTGATCCCGTCCGCACCCGCTTCCTCGCAAGCCTTGGCGATGGAAACGATGTCGGTCACGTTGGGGCTCAATTTGATATAAACGGGCTTTTTGGTGACAGCCTTCACAGCTCTGGTCACCTCTGCCGCCGCTTCGGGAGTGGTTCCGAAGCTCATACCGCCGTTATGAACGTTGGGGCAGCTGACGTTGACCTCTAAAAGCCCCACCTGATCTTCCCGATCCAGCTTCTCGCAGGTCGCGGCGTAATCCTCTACCGAGAATCCGCTGACGTTTGCGATGACCTTCTTGTGGAAATACTGCTTCATTTCGGGCAGCTCGTGGGCGATGACGTGATCCACTCCGGGATTCTGCAACCCAACCGAGTTGATCATGCCCGCCGTACACTCCGCGATCCTGGGGGTGGGATTGCCGAATCTTGCTTCCCGTGTGGTTCCCTTGAACGAAAACGTCCCCAGACAGTTGATGTCGTAAAACTGCGCGAACTCCTTGCCGAACCCAAAGGTTCCGCTGGCGGGGATCACGGGATTATCCAGCTCCCAACCGGAAAGAATTACTTTTGTGCTTCCCATATGATCTCCTCTCTTTCCAGAACGGGACCGTCCACGCAAATGCGCTTGTTGCCGTAGAGCGTCTTGCAGGAGCATCCCATGCAAGCGCCGAATCCGCATCCCATCCGTTCCTCAAAGCTATACTGTCCGCTCGTTTTCGCAATTTTTTCAATGGCGCGGAACATGGGCTCGGGTCCGCAGGTGAAGAAATAGGAATACTCCAGATCCTTCATCACGTCGGTCACGAATCCCTTGGTCCCGAAAGAACCGTCGGCTGTGGTCACGTAGACCTCTGCGCCCAGCGCCTCAAATTCGTCCTTGTAAAATACGTCAGCAGCACCGTTGAAGCCCAGGATCACGCGCGGCTTCTTCCCTGCCTCCACCAATGCGCGGCAAAGCCCGAACATGGGGGGAACGCCTACGCCGCCGCCGATCAAGAGAGGCGCGTTGCCACCCTTGGCGGGATCGAACCCGTTGCCCAATCCCGAAAGGGTATCCAGATACACGCCTGCCGACATACGGCTCATCACGTCGGTGCCTTCTCCCACCACCTTATAGATGAT
>JAZSMC010000145.1:0-8396 GCA_045535705.1 Eubacteriales bacterium | reverse complement strand
TATCCGTCTGCATCCTCATAGTCAACAAACGCTCTCCAAATATCAAGGTCAATCAGCTCATTATAGATGTGATCCTCATCGCCATCCCACGCGCTGTTTGGTCCGGTACTCGGATTCTTTGACAAAAGAGTTCCGTAGCACAGCTCGTCGCCCATATTTTCAAAGGTGATACGCACCGATGCCTTGGGACCGGTATCCGCGCTCGCCGTTATCGGTAACAAGGTCGATATAAAGAGAGTGCAGATAAGTAGGCATATTATTTTCTTGAAATTATGCTTCATAAGCAACCCTCCTTAAAAGTTATAGTACGGATATTTCCGATATTCCTCCGGCACATCCCACTCGTCGTCCGCCGGGATCGTTTTGAGCTTTTTCGACGGCTGATCGGGATACAGCACCGTGTTCAGATATTCAATGAAATCCGTTTCATCAAACACCGCGCCGTACTGCTCTCCGCAGAGCTTCAAGAACTTTCCGCTTTTCTCGCCGTGCCACACGTAGTTAAACGCAAATTCATTGGCAACTGTGGCAAGATTATCCGCAACGTCGGCAGGCACTAAATAGAGCGACAGATCTCCGTCAGCACTCAATACAACCTCTTTCATTTCACGGGTGTCATCGGTCTGCTCATAGAACACAATGTTATTATGGTATATCTCAATGGTACATTCGCCCATTGTTTTGCCTTTTGAGAAATATCCCGTATAGAGCGCACGGTCTTGTCCGTAGTATTCGTCCATAATTGAGAAGCCTGCGTTATGGAACTCTGCTATGAAGTCTTTAAGATACATTTTCTTGAAGGTCTTGCCCTCGTAAGTACCGAGATTGCCGTAGTATCCTTCACACAAGGTAGCATAGCAATATTTCCAATTCACATCGAGAAATTCGAGGTATCCGTCAACTTGATCCCAATTCGGCGCAGTTCTCACCATACCCGATTGAGTTCTCATGATAAGGTTGTCGCCGTTTACCTCAAATTCGATCACGTTCATATCGTGAAGGCTGTACGGTATTTCGGGGTTATAAAATCTTGTTATTTTCACGGGATCACCTCACGATTCTTCACAAATTGTATTTCCGATCAGTTGCTTCTGCTCAGCGGTAAGCTCCCAATCGACAGATATTTCAAGGATATACCGATCATAGCAGACGAGGAAGGTATGATCCGATTCTCCGTTTCGGTAGAGTTCCCAAGCCTTTTTTGCCCCCCAAACCGTCGCATCCGTTTCTTTGTACTCGTAGGTGGAATTCCATCCTTTCCATTCGTCGTAATGATGGCAAAGCGTATCCACAACAAAATCATATAGGAACGGCATTTTTACCTCGGTGATGGTGTACTGCATCGCAGGAGAATGCTCGTAGGTGTTCGGGTGTTGCGAGGAACGGTATTGACCGAGTATAATGGAGTCCTCTTTGCCGCGCGTTTTGAGATAGTTGCTGTCGTCAACGTCAAGAAGCTCGCCTATCGTGAACGGAAGCTCCTTCAGATCGCTTTCAAACGCGCCGTTTCTGATACCTAAAATCGTTACGGCAGTTAGCGCCCCCATCAGCACAAAGGCAAGTGTGAAACTCGCCGCAAAGGTCAACGCCTTGTTCGCACCTGCCTTGACCTTTTTCTTTTTGAGGAATGCTTTCACACCGTTTACCAACGGGAAGCCTGCAAGAAAGATCAGCAAATATGCCGTCATATAGAACTGCAAGCCCGTATTGGCAAGGGAGATCAGATACAGAACGACCGATACAAGCATAAATACAACGATTGCAAAGCCGAGCTTTCTGTGTCCGCGCGTTTCAAGGAACACGCCTTGCTCTGCCAATTTCTTCGCTTTGCGACGCCACGTGAAATAGGTGATCAGCTCGGTCAAAGAATAAACGAATGCGACGATGCACCATATTCCCGTGAAAAGTCTTATTGAACTCGACAGCAGAAGTATCGGATCTCCAAGCAACGTACTGATAAAACTTCCCCCCAAGAGAAAACCGAGGAACAGCATCAAGAAATAGGTTACAAGCACGGTTTTCTTCACGGAAATGTGGATGTTTTCGATTTCAAGCATTGGATCGGTTTCAATCGGCACGGGATCATCATTCTCGTTGTAAAATACCTGCATCTGTACCGTCTGCGTAGCGAGCTTCCATCCCGAATGCTCACAGAACTCGTTAAACGCCTGTTGCTGCTCGGTAGGTTCGGGTTCAAAGTCGGTAACGGTGGCATAATAGGATACCGAAAAGTGTATCTTCTTCGGCTCTATGCGGCGGTAAGTCCAACGAAATGCCGACATCTTTTCAAGAAGCCAACCTTCCAAAGCCATCTGTTCAAGATGCTTTTCAATTCCTGTTTTGTCGTAAAAGGTGAAAAACTCAACTTTCTTTTTCATATCTTTCATTGGGTGTCCTCCTTTCCCATAAGTCGTTGATAGTCAGAAACAAGACTGTTCAAGCGTTTGTACTCGTTATCAAGCAGCTCCCGTCCTTTGTCGGTGAGGATATAACATCTGCGCCTGCCCTCCGCTTTGGTTTCCTTTATCATATCCGCATCAAGAAACTGCTCAAGAAGGTTATACAGCGTTCCCGAACCGACCTTCACTCTGCCGTCCGTCATCTGAGGTACTTTATCCATAATGTCCATCCCGTAACACTCAGAGGATAAACAAAGAAGGATATAGTACATCTGCTCTGTCAAGGTCTGAAATTTTGTTCTTGGCATAGTATAATCACCTCCATTGTCGAATATCGATATTCCGTATTTATATTATAATATCGAATATCGATAATGTCAAGCGTTTTTTTGAAAATTCACAAATACGAAATATTTTCTTTTTTCCTTCATGATATTGAATGATATTTTTTATCGTAATTCGATAAAAAATCATTGACAAAAAATAAAATCCATGTTATAATACTAATGCCAAATAAAAACAGTTAAATGGAGGTACACAAAAATGAACGAAAAAGCATTAAGCGCATTAACAAGGGCGGCAATTATCATAATCGGAATATGCGGATTGTTGACCTGCTTATTTTTGGTTCCGACAAGCATTGGACAAGGAACTCTTAAGGATATTTCGTGGGGAACGTTAAATACTTCTGAGTTTTGGATTCAGTACATATTCCATTGGATCGTATCGCTACCTTGTTTTTGGTTGTTGGTCATTGCGTGGCAAATAACCTTGGATATGGATCAAGGAAGATTATTTTTATCCCAAAATGCGATTCGCGTGAACCGTGCAACGGCGATCTTGATTATAGATATCATGGCTTTCGTAATTGGAAATATCATTTTTGTCTTGTTGGGATGGAGTTCGTGGTTTGTTTTGCATATTTTTGTTGCCATAACGGGATTGTTGCTTTCCGTTTTTATGTATATCCTTTCAAAATATTTGATGCGCGCCGCAATATTACAGGAGGAGAGTGATCTGACGGTATGATCGTAATACGAATAGACGTTATGCTGGCAAAACGAAAAATGAGCGTAACTGAGCTTACAGACCGCGTTGGTATCACGATGGCAAACGTGTCCCTGCTAAAAAACGGGAAGGTAAAGGCAATCAGACTCTCAACGTTAGAGAAGATATGTGAAGTGTTAGAATGCCAACCAGGCGATATTTTAGAATACGTAAAGGAGGATCAGAAATGAAAAGAACAATTCGTGTTGTGTTGATGATCGGTTGTTTATCTTTGTTATTGTGCGGCTGTGGATCGTTTGGTAACGAAAAAAGTTTGAAGGAGGTGGCGGCTGACCACTTGAATTTATCCTTTGACGACGCCACCGTTTTGGAAGAATGGGACAATCACGGAGGCTTCCACGGCGACGGCGAAACCTTTGTTAAACTGTCTTGCGCAGACGGATTTGAGGAAACCCTTGATTCTAAATGGAATTCATTGCCCTTAGAAGGTGAGGCATATCAATACTTCTATGAATGGGGTGGTGTTTTTGAGCATCCCGAAACCGGCGAGAAGATTATTCCCGAGGTTGAGAACGGATATTGGTATTTCAAAAACACAGGTCCCATGAATTGGGATTTTGCATTATTCGATTGTGATGAAAACATCATGTATTTTTATGAATTTGACGCATAAAATCCGCATACACAAAACGGATCCGCTTCCCCATCCTGCGACGGGAAAGCGGATCCGTTTATTCATTTGAATTGGTTTATTTTGCCTGAAGTTTTTTACGGTCTTGAAGAAAATAGAACAGGATACCGACCATGATCCAAACGATCAGCAGGATATATGATTCCTTGCCAAAATGTACGCCGACCAATCCAGGAATGGGGATCAACTGCAACACCATGAACGCCAGTGAAAACATCAATCCGATCACGGCAAACACCTTCAGGAACCTGCTTCCGTCGCCATCTTTCTTCATTTTTCTCAACGTGGACGCGCAAGTGAAGAAGAATCCCATGGACGCGCCGATCGCCGACATATCCACAAACCAGCCCAAGGCTTCCCTTCCCAGGATGGGACCGCTCAACGATACGATGATACAGAAGATGATCGCGTTTGCGGGAGTACCGTGTTTTCCGTTGATCTTTCCGAAAACCGCCGGCAGACATCCGTCGTTCGCCATGGAGTACATCAATCGGGAAGACGCCATATAAAAGCCCATAATTCCCGACAGCACCGCGCAGGAAACGGCAACGCCAACGAGCACGATGCCAAACGTGCCCAGCAGTTCTTCCGCCGCTACCAGCAAAACCCACTCTCCTGCCATTACCCGGTCAGGCCAATTTTCCAAAGCCGCAGCCGCTACCGTATTGTTCGAAATGTATACGAAACAACCAAACGTGATCGCAACGATCATAATGCCGATCACCTTTTTATAGGAGAACTTCAATTCCTCTGCCGCCTGGGGAATGGTATCAAATCCCACGAATGCCCAAGGGGCAATCGCAAACGTTGCCAAAACCGCAGACAAAATACCCAATTTTCCGCTGTGAGCAAATTCTCCGACGGTTTCGGTGGTAGCGTTCGCCGCCATTGCCGCGCTTTTATCAAATCCCCAGATGGGAGCCATGTTAACGCCTTGCGCCTTGCTGCTGACCAATGCGGAAATTGCCAACGTAAATACCGACACCGCCAACAGAGCAGCCAGAACGGTTTGAACGATCCCCGCCTTTTTCACGCCCCAGATATTGAGAAGCCCGAACAAGACCAGAATGGACATGGCGAAGATCATTTCGCCAAAGTAGACCTCAAAGCCTGCAATCGAATAATGAAAGCCGAATTTCAAAATATCCGCTCCGCCGTCGATGCCGTCCACGATCAAGCCGATGGCGGTGGAGTTCATGGGGACGTTGGTGAGATAAGCAGCCACCAAAAACCATCCGCAGAAGAATGCGGCGTTCCTTCCAAAGCAATCCTTGGTAAAGGTGTATTCTCCGCCCGCCTTGGGACATTTTGGCACCATGTAGGCATAGCTGAACGCAATGATGATCATGACCAATGCACCCAATACCATGGCAATGGCTGTCCCCGCCACTCCCGAATTGGGCAAGAATTTTTTACCCGGGTTGACGAATGATCCCCAGCCGATGATGCAACCGAAGGCTATTGCCCAAACGTGCATCGGGGTGAGTTGCCGTTGCAGCTCTTTTCCGTTGTTTTCACCGTTTTGTTTCACTTTTTAAACCTCCTGAGCGTTTTTATCAAAATGACTTGGTGGAACTATTATATCATAAAACCGATAAAATCGCAATACTTTTTTCGTTTTTTATCGTTTCTTGTAAAAAAACGATTCAAAATCTTACGTTTTAGCGTTGGTCATTTGGGACATTTCCCTTTGCGCCATTACCAAACCGTAATAAATACCGCGTTTTTCCATCAGTTCATCATGTGTCCCTGTTTCCGCTATCCGTCCCTTATCCAACACCACCAGACGGGTGGCGTTGCGGAGCGTGGAAAGCCGATGTGCAATGGCGATGGTGGTTCGCCCTTTGGTGAGAACCAAAAGAGCGTCCTGGATCTGCTTCTCGGTTTCGGTATCCAGCGCAGAAGTTGCCTCATCCAAAATCAAGATCTTGGGATCGTGCAGCAACGCTCTGGCAATTGCCACCCGTTGCCGCTCTCCGCCCGAAAGGGTGTATCCACGCTCTCCGACCACCGTTTGATAACCGTCTGGAAGATGGATCACAAACTCATGAACACCTGCCGCCTTTGCGGCGCGGATCACTTCCTCTTTGGTGGCGTTAGGCTTGGCGTAGGTCAGATTTTGCCATACGGTTCCTGCAAACAAGAAGTTCTCTTGAAGCACCACACCCATTTGGGAGCGCAGACAATTCTGGGAATAGTCGCGGATATCCACGCCGTCAATGCGGATCGCGCCTTCGTCCACGTCGTACATTCTCATAATGAGATTGATCAGAGTGGATTTTCCCACACCCGAGCGCCCAACGAGCCCAATAAACTCACCCGGTTGGATCTCCAACGAAATCTCGTGCAACACCTCGTTGGCGCTTTCGTAACCAAAGGAGATCCGATCCAATTCAATGCGTCCCTCGATCTGCATCCCGTCACGGGCGTTGGGAGAATCCGACATTTCCAACGGCTCGTCTAAAAGCTCAAAAACCGCAGAGAGTGAAGTCAGCATCCGCACGAACATTCTGGGCGCTCGCAAAAGCGTTGCCAAAGGAGAATAGATCATGGCGGCATAGGACGTGAGCTGGGAAAGCTCTCCTACCGTCATTTCGCTGTTTAAAATTTTGCTTCCGACGAACAAAAGCAATACGTACTCGCCCAATCCCATGAAGAAATTGAGCAACGGCATCAAAAACGACCAGATCCGTTCCTGGCGCAATTGCGCCTTTTTTTCATCTTTCGCCGCCTTGACGTAACGATCCTCTTCCTTTTGCTCCATGCCGTAGGATTTTACAACGCGGATCCCCGAAAAGATATCGTGCAGAATGGCGTTTTCTCTGGCATTGAGTCCTCGGATCTGACGGGATAATGCTCGCATCCAACGCCAAAACGAGGTAAACGCCAACATGATCAAGGGAGCGGGCACCAAGACAAACAGCGCCAATCTCCAGTCCTTGATCAACAATACGATCACAACCGAAAACAGCAGAAGTGACTGTTCCATCAGCGTTGGAAGCTGTCCCACGATAAACTGCTTAATATGGGACGTATCTCCCTCCACTCGCTTCATCAGCTCTCCCGAGGTCTGCCCCGTGATCACCGACAACGATAATTCCTGGATCTTTTTGAATACCGTATCCCGCAAACGAACGATCAGATGGTTACCCGCAACCGACAGAAATAAGCCTCTGACCATAGAGATCAATCTCTGCAACAGATTGGCAATGAAGATAGAGGCAACCACACTCAAAAAGCCTAAAAGATAGGGTGCTGCCGTATCGTTTCGAATGTAATCGTCGATCAAAACACGGTTGATATACGGAACCACCAAGCCGATCCCCGTGGTGAGAACGAAGAACACCACCGAAACCGACAGATATTTCCATTCGGGCTTTGCCATTTTGATCAAACGCAGAACCGCTCTTTTTCCACCCACACGGTGCGGTCTGCGCTCTTTTTTGGAATCGTTATGCGCTGTGGGACGATCTTCCCCCCGCTGTCGGATCAAGCGATTTGCATCCTTCACGAGCTCTGCTGCTTGATTTTTGCACGCTGCACTTCCCCGCGCAATACATTTGGTCACGCCGTTTGACGTGTACTCCACCGAAATACAACCGACGCCCTTTTGCAAAGCAAATTCCGTGATCCCATCCAATGGCTCAAAGATCTCCTTTTTGCCGTCACGCCAAACGCAGAAGTGTTCTTCGGTGCAGTACAGCAGGGTTTCCTGTTTTTCGTTGGGCTCCTCACAATGAAGATCGGTCAATAGCGAGGCTTTCACTTGGGAGAAATCCAACTGCGGTTCCAATGCCAACAGCCATTCTCTGCACCCCGTCTTCTCTTTTTTTGCTCGGAATTTCATAGGTACAGCTCCAGCTTTCTGCGGCTTTTGGTATCCAGAGATAACAGATCGGGAACCTCAAACCGATTTCCGTTCACGTCCGTGAAAAACACACGTGTCCCGTTGACGCACGCAATATTCTTCAGGGTATCCCGCAAGGTGAACTTTCGCTCCCCTTCCTCGGTTTCCACACGCCAATAGGAAAAGCCAAACCGCTCTTTTACCGAAAGGATCTTGGTAACGGTAACCGAATAATATCTCTTTTTCAGTTCCTTCGCCAACAGATCTCGGGTTTCGGATCCAAAAAGATCAACCGATCTCACGATCCCCATTTCCCGTTCTTCTTCGTCCAAAACGGATATGTACTCCCACAGCAGATCAAAGGGAAATTGCCGAAAAAGGGTTACCCTGCTTTCTTCGCCGTTCAGCGACAGATACAACAGCCCGTTTTTTACCGAAAATGCGGCGTTCT
>JAZSMC010000146.1:0-3225 GCA_045535705.1 Eubacteriales bacterium | reverse complement strand
GAAATTCTGCGAATACACCACGTTCAAGGTTTCCAAGCCCCCCTGGGCGTCAGTGGAGTTCCGATCCAGCTGTACGGTGTAGGAATTCATTTTGTAAACGCGATACACCTTATTCAGTGAGGTGTTCACCATCACGGAATTTTCCAGATCTTTATATTGAGCGGGATCGTGGGTAAAGCCGTTGTAATTCTTGGTAGCCCAGTCGGTGACGGGGATCGTTTGAACGCCGTAGGCGTATTCCTTGACTTGCTCGCCCAAGACCTTTCCCGACTCGCTCACGTCGTAGCAGGTCACCTTGTAGTTGTTTTCCTCAAACAAGGGATAAAGGAAAATATCGGCTTGATAATCATCAGCACCCAAAGACGCGCCCTTGATATAATCCTTCGTCATACCGCCGCTCTCTGCACGCCAGCCCTTAAAAGTATGACCGGGGGCGTCCTTGGGAACGGGCAACAAGGTGGTTTGACCGTAGGTGTGCTTCTCTGGGATCACGGTTCCGAGAGCATATGTCAAACCGGGATTGTTTTCGTAAGAAATGTTGTAGGTCAGCGGTTCAAAAACTGCGGTGAAGGAACAAGCCTCAACAACCGAGATCTGCAATGGATTCACAAGGGACATCACGGATCCTTCCCAACGAACGAACTTATATCCGCCTTTTGGAATGGCAGTTAAAACCACGTCGGTTCCGTAGCGGTATTCCCCCGCCTCGTTTTGATCAATGGCATCCACCTTGACCTCACCGTGCTCGGCGTTGTTCGTAACGGCAACCACGGAAAAATAGGAATCCTCCTGTCCACTGTTTTCCGCCATAACAGGCAACAAGATTGCTGGCAAGAAAATCAAAAATATCAATGCCGTGATTAACAACAAGCAAGTTTTTTTCATGTTCACTCCTTTTAGGTAATTATAATGTTACTATAAATTATATCATGGCATAGTCGTTTTGTAAATACCTTTCTTAAATTTTCTATTTCTTTTTTATTTTTCATTGGACAAAATTTTTCGTTGCATTTTTTTTGATTTTATGTTATAATGATTAGGATAACGAAACAGTCGGAGAATTTATGGATCACATTTTAACGCAGAAAGCCATCTCAAGGCTTCTGGACTGGTACGAACAGAATAAACGGGACTTGCCCTGGCGACATACGAAAGATCCCTACCGTATCTGGATCTCCGAGATCATGCTCCAGCAAACCAGAGTGGAAGCGGTAAAGTCGTATTATAAGTCTTTTTTGGAAGCATTCCCAACCGTGGCGGATCTTGCGGTGGCGGACGAAACCAAGCTGATGAAGCAGTGGGAAGGGCTGGGCTACTACAGCCGCGCGCGAAACCTGCAAAAAGCCGCGAAAACGGTTGTGACGGACTTTGGCGGCAAGCTCCCCGCAGACGAGAAGCAATTGCGAGGTCTGTGCGGAATTGGAGATTATACCGCGGGAGCCATCGCGTCTATCGCCTTTGGCATCCCCGCGCCTGCGGTGGATGGAAACGTGCTGCGAGTCCTTGCTCGTGTCACGGGAAGCCGAGAGGATATTGCCTTGCAGGACACGAAAAAGAAGCAGAGCGACGCTCTGCGGCAGGTGATCCCAAAGGATCGGGCAGGGGACTTTACCCAAGCCATGATCGAGTTGGGGGCAACCGTCTGTGTGCCAAACGGAGAAGCACGTTGCTTTGAATGTCCTATGGCGGAGATCTGCCAAGCAAATTTGCGCGATCTGACGCATGAACTCCCTGTAAAATCTGCAAAAAAGCCCAGACGAATGGAAGATTTGACGGTGCTTTTGATCCGCGACGACGACCGAACGGTTTTGCGGAAGCGCCCGTCCAAGGGACTTTTGGCAGGACTCTACGAGCTTCCCAATCTGAAAGGCCATCTCTCGGAGAACGAGATCCCCGAACAAGTACGCGCTTTGGGCTTTGAACCGCTCCGCGTGGAGCGGATCGAGGACGCTAAACATATTTTCACCCACGTAGAATGGCATATGATCGCATATACGGTGAAGATCGCTTCGGAATTTGACGGCGTTCGGCTGTCCCCCGATCTGCATTTGGTGGAAAACGAACGGCTTCGTCGGGAATACGCCATCCCGTCAGCTTTCTCTGCGTACACCAAATATCTTTAAAAAAGATTGATTTTTCGCCTTTTTTGTGGTAAAATGAAGTGTTGACATCCCATTTGCCGGGATCTACTGAAAGGACGGTTTCCCATGAAGCATATTTTTATTTTGAATCCAGCGGCAGGAAAAGAAAACGCCAAGGATGTGCTGGAATCCCAATTGCAGAGCTGTTTTGGCGGCGTGGACTACGAGATCTACCGAACGCAAGGGCGCGGAGACGCCGTATCCTACATCAGAAACTACTGCAATACTAACAGCGAACCCGTTCGCTTTTATGCTTGCGGTGGGGACGGGACACTCAACGAGGTTGTTAACGGTGCTGTCGGCTTTTCCCATGCGTCGGTTGGTTGTTATCCCTGCGGTTCGGGAAACGATTTCGTGAAATATTACGGCGGAAAGGAATGTTTTCTTGATCTTTCCGCCCAACTGGAAGCCGAGGAAAAGGAAATTGATCTGATCCGCGTGGGAGCTCGTTACGCCATCAACGCTACCCACTTCGGGTTTGATTCCTGCGTGGCGCAGACCATGACAAACGTTCGCAGAAAAAAGCTGATCGGCGGAAAGAATGCGTACACCACGGGAATTTTGGTGGCTTTGGTGAAGGCGATGCGAAACAAATGCAAGGTCACGGTGGACGGAACCCTGCTCAATCCCGAGGGGACGATCCTGCTGTGCACCCTTGCCAACGGGCAGTACGTTGGCGGTTCGTTCCGTTGCGCGCCCCGTTCGGTGAACGACGACGGCTTGATCGAGGTCTGTCTGGTGAAGCCCGTGTCCCATTTGAAATTTGTCAGCTTAATGAACTATTATAAAGAGGGAACCCATCTTTCCGATCCCAAGTTTGAGAAAGTGCTGACCTATTGCAGAGGACGTAAAATCGAGGTGGAAGCTCCTGAAGGTTTCGTTTACGCCCTGGACGGTGAATTGATCGAAGAAAATCGGTTTACGGTAGAAGTGGCACATAAAGCCCTTCGGTTTGCGGTACCCAAGGGGGCGAAGCCCATCGTGGATCCCCAGTGCCTTCCCGAGAAGGACCCGGAAAAAGAACCCGTTTTGGTCTGAATACTGAAAAGGTGTGGGGCCGTGGAAAGCTGGCACGGCTCCCCCC
>JAZSMC010000066.1:0-9784 GCA_045535705.1 Eubacteriales bacterium | reverse complement strand
CAAACGTGATCTGGGGTGTGTCCTTTGATCCCGATCTGGAGGACGAAATGAAGATCACCATTATTGCAACCGGTTTTGAGAAGAAGCCGGAGGATGCAATGAGAAGCGGAGCTACGGTGAAAACCAACCCCGAATCTCCTTTTAAGAAGGAGTCTGCCAAGGCTGCTCCCGCACCCGCAGGAGCAAGACCTGCCCCCGCTCCCCAGGCAAGACCCGCTCAACCCGAGCAGGCTCGCCGTCCCATGCCCAAGCCGGCTCCAAAGCCTGCGGCAGACGACGATCTGGACGATCTTCTCGATATGATGAGGAATACGGGAAAGAAAAACTGATAGGGACTTCCCGTTGGAAAGCGCTCCCGTGAGGGAGCGTTTTCCATTCTGTAACGAAAGGAAACAACGAGAAAATGATGTTTGAACACGATAACGCCGTATCGGATTGCGGTGTAAAAATTAAGATCATTGGCGTTGGTGGCGGCGGAGGAAACGCCGTGAACCGCATGGTGGCTGCCAACGTGCAGGGGGTGGAGACCTACGCGCTTAACACCGACAAGCTGGCGTTTCGCCGTTCCGAGGTTCCCAACAAGGTGGTGATCGGAGAGAAGATTACCAAGGGCTACGGAGCAGGCGCCAAGCCCCAGATCGGTGCCCGTGCCGCCGAGGAATCGGTAGAGGAGATCCGTGAAATTTTAGAGGGGACGGATATGGTATTCGTCACCGCAGGTATGGGTGGCGGAACGGGAACCGGAGCCGCTCCCATCGTGGCGCGCATGGCGCGGGAGATGGATATTCTCACCATCGGAATCGTCACCAAGCCTTTCGCCTTTGAAGGAAAGAAGCGGATGGAGCAGGCAGAGGCAGGAATTGCCGAGCTGGCGCAATACGTGGATTCGCTGGTAGTGATCCCCAACGAGCGTTTGAAGCTGATCTCGTCGGATAAGCTGACGCTTTCCAACGCCTTTACCATTGCCGACGACGTGCTTCGCCGCGGCGTGCAGAGCATTTCGGATCTCATCAACGTATCAGGCTTCATCAATCTGGACTTTGCCGACGTGACCAGCGTGATGAAGAACGCGGGCTACGCCCACATGGGTGTTGGTTCCGCCACGGGGAAGGACAAGGCAATGCTTGCCGCCAAGGAGGCGATCTCCAGTCCCTTGTTGGAAACTTCTATTAAGGGTGCCAAAGGCGTTTTGATCAACATTACGGTTTCTCCCGATGTGGGATTGGACGAGGTGGATCTGGCGTCTACCTTGATCACCAACGAAGCCAACGCCGAAGCCAACGTGATCTGGGGAGTATCCTTTGATAACGAACTGGAAAACGAGATGCGGATCACCATTATCGCAACGGGATTTGAAAAGAAGCCCGAGGACGTCCACCGCATGACAGCTGCCGCGAAGACCGGTTCCGAGAGTGGATTCTATCGCACCGCTCAAAGATCCGCGACGGCGAGAGTTGTCCCTCAAAAGGTTGCTCCTGTCCGTGGGATGGAGGATGACGGGGAGGATCTTCTGTTCATGATGAACGGAACTTCTAAAAAATAACGACGACGCTCCTTTTTTCGCGTTGAATGCGGAAAGGGGAGCGTTGTTTTGAAATTTCCCTTGAAAATGGCAAGAGAATGTGTTAAAATAGAACCGATGAAAATGAGATGGTGAGGTGAATTCAGTATGACGGTTGCGGTATCAAACGATCTGATGCGAAGAAGTGACGGCGCGGAGATTGCGTCGGGGACTTCTTCCAAGGAATTGATGCGGCGTGCGGGTGTGGCTGTCAGCGAAAACTATCCCTGGACGTCCGGGACTGTGATCGTGTGCGGTGTAGGCAACAACGGTGGGGACGGCTACGTCTTGGCGTTGGAGCTGTTCCGCAAGGGGATCGCCTGCCGTTTGGTGCTGTTGGAAGAACGGTTTTCCGAGGACGGACGGTATTATTTTGAACAATGTGTAGAGCTTGGGATCCCGTGGGAGATCTTTTCCGCCAAGACCGATCTCTCGGGGGCTTCCGCTGTTGCGGATTGCATCTTTGGAACGGGATTTCACGGTTGCGCTGATGGGCGCGCGGCGGAGCTGATCTGTTTGATAAACTGCTGTGGCGCACCCGTGGTATCGGTGGATGTCAACAGCGGGCTTAACGGTGACAGCGGATTGGGTACCCCTTGCATTCGATCGGATCTCACCGTTGCCATTGGCGCGTATAAATACGGTCATTTTCTCGGAAATGCCAAGGACGTGATGAAACAAAAGACTTGCGTGGATATTGGAATTCCGATTTTGAATGAATTTCAATGCAAGGTTGCGGAGAAAGCCGATTTCCAAGGCTTTTTCGGAAACAGACCGCAACATTCCCACAAAGGGAATTACGGTTACGTTGGACTTTTGGGCGGTTGTATGGAATATTCGGGGGCGGCAAAGCTGGCAAATATGAGTTGCGCGGCGTTGCGCTCGGGATGCGGTGTTGCAACGCTTGCAGTGCCACGGAGCATCGCAACGGGAGTGATGCCGTACCTTTTGGAAAGCACGCTGTACCCCCTGCCCGACGGCGGAACGGGGCATATGCGCTTCGATGCAGAGCCGTTGGATGGATTCTTGCAGGGGAAAAAGGCGGTTGCCGTTGGTATGGGCTGGGGACAGTCGTCCGAACACAAGAAGATCCTATCCTATATTCTGGAGCATTACGAATCTTCCTTGGTCATCGACGCCGATGGGCTAAACACTTTGGCGCAGTTAGAACCGTCCATTTTAAAGAATACGACGGCAAAGGTGGTGCTGACGCCTCATCTCAAGGAATTTGAGCGGATCAGCGGAATTCCGTTGACGAAAATTGCAAAGGATCCCGTGAGCCATGCCCGCAGGTACGCCGAGGAAATGGGCGTGTGTCTGCTTTTGAAAGGTGCTTGCACCGTTGTTACCGACGGTAACGAAGGCTATTTGGTGGATCGTGGATGCGCCGGAATGGCGACGGCTGGAAGCGGCGACGTGCTGTCGGGAATTTTAGTCGGTCTGTTGGGATATTCTCCCGCCGATGTTCGTACCGTTGCGTGTGGAGCGTATCTGGCAGGCTTGGCAGGGGAGTTGGCAGAAGCGGACGTCAATGCGGTCAGCATGATGGCGTCGGATACCGTGAACCATATTGCCAAAGCCGTATCTGAAATCTTGCGATAAAAAAGAATGGCATCAATCGCGTTTTTGCGTTTGATGCCATTCGATTTTAAACGTCTGTTTTATAGATTCGGAACAGATCCATTTTGTTTTCCTTTTGTGCGGAAAGCGTCACAAAAAACAGCGTGATAGATGCGGCGGCAAGAACCGCAACGACGATCACATCGGGAATTCCGTAATAAAACACCTTCATCTGTTGTCCCAGGATCCGTTTGCTGACGATTTGAAAAAGATAGGGATAAACGGACGGAAAGATGGGGAGCAGCTGGAAGAAAACGAAAAATCCGCGGTTGGGAACTGCGATGCGGTACGCCCGTTTGAGATTGTTTCCGCGAACGGTGGGGACGGCGTGGGGTGTCCAGACGTACCCCGTCATGATGGCGGTGAAAACGGAAAAGATTCCGTACAGAGTGATGCAAAGCAAGGAAAGCGCAAAGAAGGACATCATCACGAGGTAGAAATAGAAGTCCGTGGTGGTGCCTTGCGTGGAGCCGTTGAAAAAATGAACCGCCGCCGCGCGCGTAACGTCCAGCATCTGAAACAGACTCCATGTCGCTCCCACGTCACTCATCGTATAGAAAAAGTGAGGGAGCAGAAACAGAAAAGAAAAAATCACAAAATTTATGACGGGCATCAGATAGGCGAGGCGGATCAGTCCCAAGCGTTTCGTTCGTTGCATCATTGCTTGTTCTGCTCCGCTGACAGCTTTCCTTCCATGAGGAACGCCGCTTCCATGTCGGCGCACACCAAGGCGTAGGCAAGAGGGAACATTTCCAGCGCTCTGCCCACGTTTCCGGGATCCTCTGTGCCCGAAAAGCCCATGTGATATCGAATGGCAAAGGCTTCCTCTCTGGTCAAACGGAGATAAGCCGAAACGATGTAAGCGGATTTTTCCCCGTGTCCGTAGGGCAGGGTGTCCTCAATGGTGTAGTAGGGGACGGTGGTCCATCTACCGTTTTCGTCCTTCACGTTTCGGGTGCTTGCTTTGTAAAAATTCACCTTGCAAACGTCGTGGAGCAGTGCCACGATGGCAATGCTTTCTTCGCTGTATTCCAGTCCGTAAACTTCCTTCATACGGGGACGGGAGAGAATGTCGGTCAAGCACTCGTAAACGTTGAGGCTATGCTCCAGAAGCCCACCCTCGTAGGCTCCGTGATAACGTGTGCTGGCAGGAGCGGTGAAGAAGTCCGAGCCGTTGGTGAGAAAATCCAAGAGCTTGTCAGCGCCTTCTCGGGTGATCTTTTCTTCAAATATTTTCAAAAAACGTTCTTGATTCGTCATGTGATCGTCCTTTCTGTACGTTACGTTGACATTATTTTACCATGAAATATGGAAAAAGTAAACCCGAAAATGAAACTTTTTTCAAAACCGAGAAGAAAATTTCAAAAAACTATTGACTTTTTCAGAAAATATGGTATAATTGTAAAGCAAAATACTTTACAGAGGGTATGAAACGGAGAAAGCCATGTTTGAAAAAGATCTGAAGATCGGTTTTTTACTGGATTTTTACGGGGACGTTTTATCCGAACGCCGCCGAACCGTTTTGGACTATTATTATAACGACGACCTTTCTCTGGCTGAAATCGCGGATGAGATCGGCATTTCCCGTCAGGGCGTGCGGGATCTGATCAAGAAGGCAGAGGAAGAATTGTATTTCTACGAGGAAAAATTGGGCTTGGCGGAGCGGTTTCGCCGCACCCGTCGGCAAGCCGAGCGTCTGATGGAGCTTCTTGAGAGGGCAGGGACGAGCGGCGAAATATACAGCGCGGCAGAGGAACTGATCAACTCGGTTCGCTGACGCCTGAAAGGAGGAACGGCAAACACGATGTTTGAAAGTCTTGGCGAGAAACTAAACAACGCTTTCAAAAAGTTCCGCAGCAAAGGCAAACTGACCGAAGCAGACGTAAAGGTTGGTATGCGCGAGATCAAGCTGGCGCTTTTGGAAGCAGACGTAAACTTTAAGGTCGTTCGTGAGTTCATCAAGATCGTATCCGAGCGAGCAGTGGGCAGTGAGGTTTTGGAATCTTTGTTGCCCGCGCAACAGATCGTGAAGATCGTCAACGAGGAATTGACTCGCCTCATGGGCGGTACCCAATCCAAATTGACCATTGCCCCCAAGCCCCCAACGATCATTATGATGGTTGGTTTGCAGGGCGCGGGTAAGACCACCCATGCGGGCAAACTGGCTGGGTTGTATAAAAAGCAAGGCAAAAAGCCCTTGCTGGTGGCTTGTGACGTTTACCGTCCCGCAGCCATCAAGCAGTTGCAGGTGGTAGGAGAGAAGCTGGAGATCCCCGTGTTCACTATGGGTGATCAGACCTCTCCGGTTCAGATCGCTAAAGAGGGCGTAGCCCACGCCATTCAAAAGGGCTACGATATGGTGTTCATCGACACCGCGGGACGTCTTCAGATCGACGAGGTCCTCATGGAAGAGCTTCAGAACATCAAAGCAGAGGTGAACCCTGCGGAGATCCTTCTGACGGTGGATTCCATGATCGGTCAGGAATCGGTCAACGTGGCGGAGACCTTTAACAATCTTTTGGACATCACGGGTGTGATCCTGACCAAATTGGACGGTGACACCAGAGGTGGCGCGGCGTTGTCCATCCGTTACGTGACGGGCAAGCCGATCAAATTCGTTGGTACGGGGGAAAAGCTCGATACCATAGAGCCTTTCCATCCTGATCGGATGGCATCCAGAATCCTGGGCATGGGCGACGTGCTGACCTTGATCGACAAGGCGCAGGCGGCTTATGACGAGAAGCAGGCGGCGGAGCTGGAGCAGAAGATGCGCCAGCAGACCTTCACCCTGGACGATTATCTGGAGCAGCTTGCCCAGATCAAGAATATGGGTAGCTTGGATCAGTTGGTTGGCATGATGCCCGGTGTGAACCGCGCCGCGCTGAAGGATGCCAAGCTGGATGAATCCTATCTGGCGCACACCGAGGCGATCATTCATGCCATGACGCGCCGAGAGAGGGAACGCCCCGACATCATCAACGCATCCCGCAAAAAGCGGATCGCGGCGGGATCGGGAACTTCCGTTGAGGAAGTGAACAAGGTGCTTCGTCAGTTCGATCAGATGATGAAGATGATGAAGCAATTTACCGAGATGGGTAAAACAAAAAAAGGTAAGAAAATGATCAGCAGAATGAAGATGCCCTTCTGAATTCCCTGACGTTTCAAATAAAAATTTTTTTTGGAGGAAAAACACCATGGCAGTAAAAATGAGACTCACCAGACTGGGCGCAAAGAAGGCTCCCTTCTACCGTGTGATCGTTGCTGACAGCCGCAGCCCCAGAGATGGACGCTTTATCGAGGAGATCGGTTACTACAACCCTCTCACCAATCCCGTTGAGATCAAGATCGACGCTGATAAAGCAAAGAAGTGGCTCAACAACGGTGCTCAACCCACTGAAACCGTGAAGGCTCTTTTGAAAAAGAGCGGAATCGTTGACTGATCGCTCCCATAGGAGAATGCAGGATGGCGAATTTACAGGATACGTTGCTTGATATTGCGAAAGCAATTGTCGATTCTCCCGACGAAGTGAAGGTCACCGTTGAGGAAAATGAGAACAACATTAATCTCACCCTCACCGTTGCCCCCGACGATATGGGAATGGTAATCGGCAGACATGGCAGAATCGCAAAAGCGATCCGCACCGTCATCAAGGCTGCTTCCGTAAGCAGTGGAAAGAGAGTGAATGTGGATATCCGCTAATGGGATCCACCAAAAAACGCTTGTTGCCAATCGCAGCAGGCGTTTTTTCATAGGAGATATAATGGACGTAGATTTAAATACAAAAATGCAGTTTGAAGATGCGACGAACGCTGTCATTGCCCTTGAAAAGCGACTGCATGAAGCGAAGGATGAGATCGAGTCGGTTCTGCTTGAAATTTGGAGCTTCGTGAAAGCCTATTCTGATCAGCTTGAAAATACGGTTCCACAGGATCGCTTTGCCGCGACTTGCGAGATGTTGGAACGCTTGGAAGCGCAAAAAAGAAGTCTGGATGGGAAACTGTGGGCTTATTTTGGATTGGAAGAATCTTTCACGACCGTAACGATGCAATTGACGGCTTTGCAAGGGGATATGGCATTTCAGTTGAACCGACTTTCGGATGCGTCGGAAAAAATGAAACGGTTGAAAACGTCCGTGAGTCGGGTGGATGGCTTGCTTGTCGAATACCACATACGGAGAGAAAAGTATGATGGGATCGCTCGCAGCGCCTTTCCCGGATTTTTGGAAGAATTGTACCGTTTGGCGGATGCGGAACGGGATGGCGTCGGATTTCGGTTGCAATCGGTTTTGGCTTTGTGCGGAATCTTTTGCAACCAGCTCAAATGCTCTTGACAGCCTGCGCTGAATGTGTTACAATAAAAGAGAAGAAAAATTTGGGAGAACGAATATGGAACAGTACTTATTGGCTTTGGATCAGGGGACCACAAGCTCCCGTTGTATCGTATTTGACAGAGCGGGGAATATCTGCTCGCAGGTGAATCGGGAATTCCGTCAGTTCTATCCGCAGGATGGGTGGGTGGAGCAGGATCCCACCGAGATCTGGGCGTCCCAGATGGGGGTAGTGGTGGAAACCATGCTGAAAATGGGGATCACCGCCGCGGATATTGCCGCCATCGGGATCACCAACCAACGTGAAACCGTGGTGGTTTGGGAAAAAGAAAGCGGAAAACCCATTTATCCTGCCATCGTGTGGCAATGCCGCCGAACGGCGGAGGATTGCGTCGAGTGGAGGCGACAAGGCGTGGAGGATGAGATCCAAGAGAAAACGGGACTTTTGTTGGATCCCTATTTTTCCGCATCCAAATTACGCTGGATCCTGGATCACGTGTCGGGTGCGAGAGTCCGCGCGCAACGGGGAGAATTGCTGTTCGGAACCGTGGATTCCTGGTTGATCTACAATCTGACAGACGGGAAGGTACACGCCACAGATCCGTCCAACGCCGCCAGAACCATGCTTTTCAATATCCACACCATGGAGTGGGACGAGGATCTTTTGAAGCTGTTTGAGATTCCCAAAGCGATGCTTCCGGAGGTGAAGCCCTCGTCGGGGCTGTTCGGCTATACCGCAAACCATCTGTTTGGCGGACGGATCCCCATTGCAGGTGTGGCGGGAGATCAGCAATCTGCTCTGTTCGGTCAATGCTGTCTGGAAGCGGGGGACGTGAAGAACACCTACGGAACCGGCGGATTTTTGCTGATGAACACGGGGAATACACCCGTTCATTCCAAGCAGGGCTTGTTGACAACAGTTGGATGGAAGATCGGCAATGAGGTCAATTACGTTCTGGAAGGCTCGGTGTTCACCTGCGGAGCCGTGATCCAGTGGCTTCGGGACGGCTTGAAATTGTTTTCCAAAGCATCCGAAACGGAAACCATGGCGTTGAGTGTCCCTGATAACGGTGGCGTTTATTTGGTTCCTGCATTCGTCGGATTGGGGGCTCCGTACTGGGATTCCTATGCCCGCGCCAGCATCCAAGGTCTGACTCGCGCGGTGCGCTCCGAGCATATCGTCCGCGCCGCGCTGGAAGCCATGGCGTATCAAACGGTGGACGTGTTGAACGTGATGAAGGAAGAAGCACCGTTTCCCATCCGCTCGCTCCGCGTAGACGGCGGCGCATCGGCAAACGATTTCTTGTTGCAGTTCCAAGCCGATGTGCTGGGGATCTCTTTAGACCGCCCCGTGTGCGTGGAAACCACTGCCAAAGGAGCGGCGAATCTGGCGGCACTTGGCGTGGGGTATTATTCGGATATTGAGGAATTGAAGAAATCCAGAAAGGTGGATCGGACCTTTGCTCCCAACATGGATCGGGAAGCGAGAGAACGGTTGCTCAAGGGATGGCATCAAGCCGTGGAGCGTTCGCTGAAGTGGGCAGAATGACCGATGTTGATTGTTCAAACCTCAGTATATGACATCAAGAAACGCCGTATATTCTTACATTTTGTCAAAACCGGGAATTACGGGAAAACGCGGAATAGACAAAAGAGAGAAATCAAAAAAAAAACGGCGTTTTCGTATTGAAAACGTGAATGATTTGTGATATAATGGATGCAATCGAATGTAAGGAGAGTTTCGGAATGACGCTGGAATTGAAAAATATTGAGAAATCCTTTGGACCAAAGCAAGTGCTTCGCGGCGTTTCCTTCACGGCAGAGGGTGGAAAAGCCTTTGGCTTGTTGGGACGAAACGGCGCGGGAAAAACGACGTCCATTCGGATCTTGATGAACGTGTTTCCTGCCGACGGTGGGGAAGTGTTGCTGGACGGAAAGCCCGTTGATTACAAATCTGTGGGAATTGGGTATCTGCCCGAAGAACGGGGACTGTATCCTAAAAAAATAATCATTGATCAGTTGGTATACTTTGCGGAGCTGAAAGGGATGCGCGCCAAGGACGCCGTGAAGGCGGTGGATTACTGGCTGGAACGGTTGGGAATGACCGAATACCGCAATAAGCGGCTGGATACCCTGTCCAAGGGAAATCAGCAAAAGATCCAGCTGATCACGGCGTTGGCGCACGATCCGCAGATCGTGATCTTGGACGAGCCTTTTTCGGGCTTGGATCCCGTGAACGCCATGCTGTTGAAGAACGTGGTGAGAGAGCAGATCA
>JAZSMC010000077.1:0-6011 GCA_045535705.1 Eubacteriales bacterium | reverse complement strand
GGGTTTTCTCGTTGAAAGTTTTGCAACAGTTTCTTGCTTCACTGCGACATCAGCCTGTATGGGAAAGTCCCGTTTACAGACGGAAAGGTACTGCCGCAAGAATTTAGGTACCGCCACCCTAAATTCTCTCCCGAAATAGTAACACATCTTGTAGAATCATATCATGGGGGTATAAATTATCAATTTTTAGTATCTACGTAATGTGTTGTTAAATCTAAATCTTTAGAAGATCTTACTACCCCTCATTTGACTCGCTTCGCATGCCTTCTCCCACCGGAGAAAGCTTATGAAGTTGATCGTTTCAACAATGAATTTTCATTCTGTCATAACCACTAAAAGGTTATGAAAAAGGAATCTTTGAAAGCAAGAGGAACGAATCGTATTTGCTTCATCAAGTTTTAGAGTTAACACCGTAGTAGTGGCAATCATTGATTGCCCGTTCCAAACGACCATTCTGACCCTATCGTTCAACGAAAATTCTTGAGGCTGGCGACCAATGGTCGCCAGCTGATAAAAGTAACACATCAAGGGGCATTTTTTGTACTTCTACACGAACAGATCCGCAATCGCCATCACCAGCCACACCAGAACGATGAAAATGACCGACGGTGTTTTGAGCGCGGTGAAGATCCGTTTAGGATATTCGGACATCCGCACCGAAACCGTGTAATCCGAGGAAAGATTGGCTTTGGCGTAGAGATGGTAGATCTTTCGCGCTTCGCCTGCCGCAAAAGCGGAGAACAACAGAAACAAGACCACCAGACAAAACATGAAGATCTCACTGCTTCCCGCATTGACGTAGAACGCAGACAGATATGGCTGACCGAACAGACAAAACAGATTGTAGAGCAAATGCAACAGCATGGGAGCAAAGGCGGAACGGGTGGCGTACATCACTCCCGCCAGCAGGATCCCCAAAACCAAATAATTGGGAAACATGGGGAAGGAAAAATGGAGCATAGCAAAAAACAGTGCGCTGACCGTCACCGAAACGCCCGTCCCCACGGATTCGTATTCCGCGCACAAAATGGAGCGGTACACGAATTCCTCGCAAAGCGCGGGAAGAAGCGCATAGGCGAGAATGACGTAAACGGTTTCCCAAACGCTGCCGTCGGTGCGAGCCACGAAGGTATTGTACAGCGTGAAATTGCCCCCCAGGGAAGCGATCCCCCCCGTGAGAATACTGATCAGCAGGCTGGACGTGATCATCACCGCCAGCATACAGAAGCAGAACCACAAATGCTCGGGACGGATAGGCTTCATGCGAATCCGTTTTGGGAAATCATCTCCCCGAAGCTGTAAATACAGAATTGCGGGAAGAAGAAAAATAAAGACCTGCAGAAGCACCACCGCAACGTATTCACCGTCCCGACGCATAAGATTTCCCTCGATCAAACGGGAAAGGATCAAAAACAGAAAGGTAGTCAGAACCAAAATGGGCGCCCATGCCCGTGGGCGAATATTTGACGGTTCCTCTGCCGAAGCTCCGTTATCGGCTGGATGGAGCCTACGCCCGATGGCGCGGCGCAAAGGAGTGAATTGACGGTACAGCGTATCACTGATCCGTTTTTTCACCCGATCCGCGTAAACCGATAGCCTGCCCGATTGGATTTCGGCAGAACCGGGGTGCAAAACGCTTTTTTCTGTGACGATCAGATCAGCGGGACGGTCGTGTGCCTCGGCCGGAATCGAATCACACATCAGTTTTTCATAGACGGCGCCCATAGTGACACCGGGGAAATCAGTCAGAAAGCGGTCATAATAGCCCTTTCCGTAGCCCAAGCGATTTCCGTCTGCGTCAAAGGACAGTCCCGGCAAGATGCAGAGCGTCCTCTCGTTGATCGTGCTGGGCTTGGCGGTTTGAGCAGGCTCGGGGATCCCGTAGGCACCCGTGGCGAGCCGTTCTCCCGAGGCGGGGGAACGAAACGCCAGACTGCCGTCCGCCATGGAAACGGGAAATCCCACTTCCTTGCCCATCCGACGGCACACCGCCGCCAGGGGAAGCAAGTCGATCTCGCCCTTCACGGGGGCATATAACAAAACGGTTTCTGCGCGCAGAAATTCTTCGGTTTCAACGATACGCCGGCGGATCAGCTCGTCCAGCTTATTCTTTCCGTCGGATGGGATGGCAGCCCGTTTCCGCTTACATTCGGCACGAAGCTCTTGCTTGGTCATCGGTCAGCCAACACGGCGCGCCGAAGTTCCTCTGCCGCCTCGCCGCCTTTCAGCGCGGACACCAATTCCAAACCAAACTCCAAAGCCACGCCCATCCCCGCCGCGGTGATAACGTTGCCATCCCGTACCACGCGGCGGTCGGACAGAATCGCTCCGTCCAGCTCTTTTTCAAATCCGGGGAAACACGTAGCGTTTTTGTTTTTCAGATAGCCTCTGTGTCCCAGTACCATGGGCGCGGCGCAAATGGCGGCAAGGTAGGCGTTGGAAGACGCCGCAGCGCGGAGCGCCGTATCCACCACGCGGGACTCGTCCAGATTTTTGGCTCCGGGCATTCCCCCCGGCAGAATGATCATTTCGGGGGAGCTGTCACGAAACATGGTGTCGGGCAAGTCGGCGTACACGCAGATGCCGTGGGCACCCATTACCGTTTCCGCACCGTTGATCCCAACGGTGGTAACCTCAACGCCTGCACGGCGCAACAGATCCAAGGGACAGAGGGCTTCGATCTCCTCAAAGCCGTTTGCCAAAAATAAATATACCATGATTTACTCCTTCGCGAATCAGATTTTTCCTGCGGTCAGCCGAATCAGAAGCTTGATGCTGTCGGGCTGAGCCTTTGCTTCGTGGGCGGCGCGGTTGCGGTGGATCTCGCCGCATTTTTGACATTGGTGCAAGATCACGTATCCTTTTTTTGCGTCAGGCTCCACGCGGATGGGCTCCATTTGACCGCCGCAGGTGTTGGCGCGATCTCCCGGATTGACGTCCACGTGCAAGGACCATAGGCAAAAGGGGCAGTGGTTGCGAGAGGTGTACCCCAGAGGCTTCACCTCTTTGCCGCAGTGGGCACAGATAAACCCTTGATCGTTTTTGGTAAAGCGTTTTTGTTCCATCGTTTATGCTCCTGAAAAGGATCTCCAAAGACTTTCCTTTATTATAGCATAAAATCTATGGATTGTCAAGGTGAGGTTTTCTCACATATGCTGTCAAAAAGGAGGTGCGGAATGGAACTGTTGCAATATTTTAAGGCTTGCCTTGAGGCGGAATACATCCATGGAGAAAACAGCGCCAGTTGGGCGGTTGAGGATCACGGAAAGGAATGTCGGATCCTCTTTGAGAAAAGCAACGGGCTCACCGATTGGTTGAACAACCTGCAATTCCACGCGGTGCCCTACAAAGAAATGAACCCCGTGTGGCAATGTCACGGGGGATTTTTAAAGGTCTGGAATTCCATCAAGCCTCATTTGGCACAGCCCGTCCAAAAAGCGGTACGGGAAGGACGACGAATCACCGTGATCGGCTATAGTCACGGGGCGGCAGTGGCAGTGCTGTGCCACGAATGGATCTTCTATCATTTCCCGTCCGCAAGACCGTCGCTAACGGGCTTCGGATTCGGCTGTCCTCGGGTGCTTTACGGATGCGCCACACCTGCTTTGGCGCAACGGTGGCAGAATTTTTACGTCGTCCGAAACCTGGACGACGCCGTCACCCATCTTCCGCCACGTGTCATGGGATACTGCCACGTCGGAAACCTGATCACGGTTGGTAACGACGGGACGTATTCCCCTTTTGAAGCGCACGCCCCCGAAAGCTATCTCAAAGAACTGCAATAAAAGGTCGCAGGAAGGTGGCGGGAAGATCGCAGGAAGGTCGCGAGGCTCTGCCTCGCGCTCCGCTTAAACCCTTTTTGAAAAAAGGGTTTAAGAATCCCAAAAACTTTCAACGAAGAATATAATAAGCTACCCTCGGTAGGAAGTGCAAACAAAGCGCAACCTAACGAGGGTTTTCTCGTTGAAAGTTTTCTTCAGCTACAGTTTTTAGCCTTGGGTGCGACATCACCCTGTATGGGAAAGGGCAAACGATAGACGGAGAGGTACTGCCGCAAGAATTTAGGTACCGCCACCCTAAATTCTCTCCCGAAAAAAGTATCTTTACCACAGAACGGAACAGCTTTCTTGGTATAAAATCAGCCTCAAACTTGTAGGGGCGATCATTGATCGCCCGTTCCAAACGACCACGCTCTAACCATCGTTCGAAGAATCCTTTTACGACGGACGATCAACAACCACCACTACAAGATAAAATCAGATTTTTTACTTTTGTGCTACTCCGTGGGGGCTGCCACGCATGGCGGCGGACTTACCCCTCATAATTCAATTTTTGAAACGCCATACTGCGCCCGATTGGCTCGGCGAGAGAAAGCAGCCCTAGCGCGGTCAGCACACGGACGGCGGAATAGGCATCCCGTCCTTTGATCTTGGTGGCTTGAGAAAATTGCTTCACCGTGAAAGGAGATTCCAACTCGGCAGGCAAAAATCGGGCAAAATCCAAGGGTGCGTTCAAAAAAATATCGTCCAAAAGCGCAAGCGGGATCCGCTCGTAGCGCTGTGCATCCTGCTTTCTGCGTCCCTTGTGGTTGGACAATAGCTTGAAGTCGTGAATTTCCAACAGCAAAATGCGGAATTTTAACCGCGGATGACCCAAAAATGGGATCAGCGGATAAAGCTCCGCCAGAAGATCTTCGGGGCGTCCGTGTTTGGGAGAGCGTTTTCTTGGCGTGATCTCCATGGTTTCGGCGTCCACCCAACTGATCCACCGATCTTTGGCAATGGGATGCACCACCGTTACCGTGAGATCGGTGGATTCCAAATAGTAGGCGATCTTCTTTGCCATGGGCGCGAAAGCGCCCGTTTGCACCTCGTAGGCATCGTTGCCGATGCGTACGTCGGACACAAAACGGCGTCCCGACGCAACGGGGATCTCGTGGTGCGCGGTGTCCTCGGATAAATACCTCTTGATGATCTGATGCTGCCATTTTTCAGCCAGCGTTCCGATTCCCTGCTCCCCCCGGGTGCGGCGTTCCAGCATTGCTTCTTTGCAAATGCGGGAAAATCGAATGGATCTTTCTTCCAAAGACAATTCATTCAACGTCAACGGTACCCCACCTTTCCTACGTAATTTCTGCTAAATTGTATCATATTTTTCGGAGAATGTCAACCTTTTGCTGATCTTTAACACCATTATATATTGCTTTTGTGATATAATCAATTTTCTTTCGAAAATTGTAAAATACGGTTTCCTTCGGTCATCATGTAAAATGAAATTTGCCCACGTTCGCAAAGCGAATACCACTCGGCATATGCCGAATATCACTGCGAAGCAATAGAACTCGTTGCAAGCAAATCTGACTGAAAAAATTTTTCGGTAAAATATTCGGCGTTGCCGAATGTGAAATCATTTTCTTGTAAAAAAAATGAAATCGTGGCTTTGCCCCGATGAAATTCTCACTTCGTTCGGATGAAATCTTCAGCACACGGCTTCAGACGAAATTAAATCCGCCTCGCCTCTCCCCTCGCCAGCGGAATTTCATCGCGAAGCGATTTCATCCACCGCAGGTGGATTTCTTCCGCAGAAGGCGGATTTAGCTGAAAAAAGCACACCCGCATTGCAAATGTGCTTTTTTCTGGAGGCGCCACCCAGATTTGAACTGGGGATAGAGGTGTTGCAGACCTGTGCCTTACCACTTGGCCATGGCGCCTTATTCTTTTAAAAAACGGGTACGATATATTCGTACCAGCGTTTGGAGCGGATTACGGGGCTCGAACCCGCCACCTCCACCTTGGCAAGGTGGCGCTCTACCAAATGAGCTAAATCCGCATATTGTATGTATCGTGGCGGTGGCTTCGATACACACAGCCTCACACACTATTGCATGCAAGAATTGGTGCCTCGAGTCGGAATTGAACCAACGACACTGTGATTTTCAGTCACATGCTCTACCAACTGAGCTATCGAGGCGTATTCGGCAACTCAGTGTTCGATTGTGCCGAAAAAAGTGG
>JAZSMC010000110.1:0-3068 GCA_045535705.1 Eubacteriales bacterium | reverse complement strand
CAAGGAGTTGTGTGATGAAATTGTCTTCCTAAGACCGCTTGGCCTCCGACTTGGCTCGAAAATCGCGTGGGAGCGAATTTCGATCTTGAGGTGTATGGTCTTGTTTTGCGGCGCGGCGCTGTATTTTTTAGCCGAGCGCCAACGATCGGACGGCGTTTGGCATTTTTCTTTGGAAAGGAGCGTGATTTCATGCATCAGGCGTTTTATCGAAAATGGCGCCCGCGGACCTTTGACGATGTCTGCGGTCAAGAGCATATTACGTCGGTTTTGCGATACCAAGCCGAGAACAACGCGTTCAGTCACGCTTATCTGTTCTGCGGCTCCAGAGGTACGGGAAAAACCACTTGCGCCAAGATTTTGGCAAAGGTCGTGAACTGCGAGAATCCCATCAACGGAAGTCCTTGCGGTGTTTGCGCCTCTTGCCAATCCATTGACAGCGGCGCGGCAACCGACGTTCTGGAAATGGACGCCGCATCCAACAACGGCGTGGATAATATTCGTGATATTCGCGACGAGGTCGTTTACGCTCCGTCCTCTCTCAAAAAGAGAGTGTATATCATCGACGAGGTGCATATGCTGTCTGTCAGCGCGTTCAACGCGTTGCTCAAGACTTTGGAAGAACCGCCCGAGCACGTGGTGTTCATTCTCGCAACAACGGAACTTCATAAATTACCCGCAACTATCGTTTCCAGATGTCAGCGATTTGATTTTAGACGGATATCCACCGAAATTTTAATGAATCGGCTGCAATATATCGCCGAGCAAGAGTGCTTGGAATTGGATTCGGACGCTGCCCGCATGTTGGCGAAGCTGGCGCAGGGCGATATGCGTGATGCCATCAGCTTGCTGGAGCTTTGCGCGGGTTCTAACCAAAAGATCACCGTGGAAACGGTCAACGAGTCGGTGGGAACCACGGGACGGGAATCCATGATGGAAACCGTGAACGCCATCGCGAGCCAAGACTATGATCTGCTGTTTGGTCAGATTGAGGAAATCGTAAAGTCTTCCAAGGATATCACCGTTTACTGGCAAAATCTGATTTCTTTCTATCGCGATATGCTGGTGATCAAGACCACGGCGAATGCGGAACGGTATTTGGATCTGACGGATAGCGAAACGATGGAACTTCGCGCGGCGGCGGGAAAATTCCGAAAGGAAACGCTGCTGTACCACTGCAAATTGCTGGAGCAGGCATTGTTTTCTATGCAAAAAGCAAACGCCGTGAAGCGGATCGTTGCGGAATTTACGTTGGTTCGGATGTGCGACGAGTCCTTGGATCAATCCAACGAGGCGTTGCTGTCCAGAATCGCGAAGCTGGAGGATGCGGTTGTTTTGGGAAATTTCTCAAAGCCCTCGGCAGCTGTTCCAGTTGAAGAAAAAAAGGAAACGCACGAAGCCAAAAGCAACGAAACGGCGAAGGCTCCGATGCCCAGGTCGTCATCTGTGGCAGAGAAAAACGCTGATGTTAAAAAGCGGATCTTGCGCCCGTTCAGAAATTGGATGGAGGCTGTGGAACGCATTTCTGCGGGAGATCCGATGATCTCGTCGTTTTGCCGAAACGCCGACGCATTTGTGACAGAAAACGAGGAGATCCTGATTCGCTTCGACTCCGCTTTTGCCATGGATATGACGCAAAAGAACGGCGGACGGGAGCGGATCCGCGCGGCGTTATCCACTACGCTGAAAAAAGAGGTTTTGGACTCCAAATTGATCATCGAAGTGAGCGAATCCCATAGCAGATCGTCTATGGATGAGATCATTGACGCGATTGAAGAATAAAAATATCATTATTATATAAGGAGATTGAATCATGAGAGCAAATATTCCAAAGGGGATGGGCGGTCCTCAAAATATGCAGGCGCTTCTTCGTCAGGTTCAGAAAACCCAGGAGGAGGTTGCGGCAAAGCAGGACGAGCTGGACGCCAGAGAATATGACATTTCGGCGGGCGGCGGAGTGGTTACCGTAAAGATCAATGGAAAGAAAGAGATCCTTGCCATTGACATGAAGCCCGAAATCGTTGATCCCGACGATATTGAAACGCTGTCGGATATTTTGGTTGCTGCCGTAAACGAGGCGATCAAGAGAGTAGAAGACACCAACAATAACGAGATCAGCAAGATCACGGGACAAGTCAGTATGCCTGGGATTCCCGGCTTGATGTAAGATGGCGGAATACATTGAATCCTTGCAACGGTTGGCGGAGCAATTCGGCAGATTAGAGGGCGTCGGGAAAAAGACGGCGATGAGGATGGCGTTTTCGGTTTTGGAATTGGAGATGGAGGACGCGGAAAATTTTGCGTCGGCTGTTTTGGACGCTAAGCGAAAGATCCATCTTTGCCCCGTATGCCAGAATCTTACCGATAAAGATATATGCGGAATTTGCGCGGATGAAAATCGGGACCGCGGATTGGTTTGCGTGGTAACCGATGCCAAAACCGTGATTGCCATGGAAAAGGTGCGCGAATTCAAGGGCGTTTACCACGTCCTACACGGCTTGATCTCTCCCATGAACGGCGTGACTCCCGATCATCTGAAGATCAAAGAGCTTCTCACAAGAGTGGGTGAGGGAGAAATTGACGAGGTGATCGTCGCCACGAACCCAACGGTGGAGGGCGAAGCCACTGCAATGTATCTTTCCAAGCTGCTTCGTCCGTTGGGTGTGAAAGTCACGCGATTGGCGTACGGAGTGCCCGTGGGGGCGGATCTGGAATATGCGGACGAGGTTACTTTGTTTCGTGCGTTGGAAGGCAGAAGAGAAGTTTAAAGAGGCGGATTATCAAAATTCCCCTCTTTTTTAAAAAAATTCAAATTTTTTTTGAAAAAACACTTGACAAATGAATTAAAATGTGGTAGAATAGTCAAGCTCTCCGCAAAAAGAGGGCAAACACCCCTTTCGGACGAGCCTGAAAAAACTTTTTAAAGAAAATTGAAAAAAGGTATTGACAAGCAGGGAAGAAAGTGGTATAATAACAAGGTCGCGCGAAAAGAGGCGCGACGCTGATCTTTGAAAATTGAACAACAAGAGATGAAGTACAAAGCATATTGAGATATGTGTAAGTGCGAACGA
>JAZSMC010000102.1:0-2388 GCA_045535705.1 Eubacteriales bacterium | reverse complement strand
TTATTACGAGTACCGCGAGCTTTACGAGGACGAATTCCGCGTCGGCATGGGTGCCGAGGCGATCAAGGAGCTTTTGCAGGGGATCAATATTGAAGAAACCTGCGAAAATCTGAAAGAGGAGCTGAAGAACGCAAGCGGTCAGAAAAAGACTCGTATCATCAAGCGTTTGGAAGTGATGGCAGCGTTCAGAAAGTCGGGCAACCGTTTGGAATGGATGGTTTTGGATGCCATCCCCGTAACGCCCCCCGACATTCGCCCCATGACGCAGTTGGACGGTGGAAGATTTGCGTCCTCTGACCTCAACGAGCTGTACCGCCGCGTGATCGCGCGGAACAACCGTTTGAAGAAGCTCATGGAGATCCGTACCCCCGATATCGTGATCCGAAACGAAAAGAGAATGCTGCAAGAGGCGGTTGACGCTCTGATCGATAACGGTAAGAGAGGAAAGCCCGTAACGGGCGCTTCCAACCGTCCCCTCAAGTCGCTGTCCGAAATGCTCCGCGGTAAGCAGGGACGTTTCCGTCAGAACCTGTTGGGTAAGCGCGTGGACTACTCCGGACGTTCGGTAATCGTGGTTGGCCCGAATCTGAAGATTTATCAGTGCGGTCTGCCGAAGGAGATGGCAATCGAGCTGTTCAAGCCTTTCGTGATTAAGAGATTGGTGGAGATGGGCAAGGCAACCAACGTCAAGGACGCGCAAAAGAAACTCGACCGCGCCTACGATCCCGCCAACGCTCCCGTTTGGGACGCTTTGGAAAACGTGATCAAGGAGCATCCCGTTCTGTTGAACCGTGCGCCTACGTTGCACCGTTTGTCCATTCAGGCGTTTGAGCCGATTCTGGTGGAGGGTAGAGCCATCAAGGTCCACCCGCTGGTATGTCCCGCGTTCAACGCGGACTTCGACGGCGACCAGATGCCTGTACACGTTCCGCTTTCCGCGGAAGCGCAGGCAGAGGCTCGTTTCCTGATGCTGTCGGCAAACAACCTGCTCAAGCCCATGGACGGTAAAGCCGTCACCGTGCCTTCGCAGGATATGATCCTGGGCGCTTACTATCTGACCATGGAAAAAGAGGGTGAGCCGGGTGACCGCAAGCCCAAGCTGGATGAGAACGGCGAGATCGTTCGCGACGACAAGGGCGAGATCGTTTACGATTATCAGACCTACCGCAACATGGACGAGGCGGAGATGGCGTACGCCAACGGCAAGCTGGGCTTGCATTCCAAGATCCGCATCCGTGTTTACAAGACCATCGACGGCGTGGAGAGATCTTCCGTGATCGTTACTACGCTGGGACGGTTGATCTATAACCAAGCGATTCCTCAAAATCTGGGCTTCGTGGACAGAAGCAAGCCCGAAAACCAGTTCCTTTTGGAAGTGGAGTTCGTGATCAAAAAGAAGCAGCTCGGTCAGATCATCGACCGCTGCATCCGTAACAACGGCTCCGCCGTCTGCGCGGATATGCTGGACGAGATCAAGGCGTTGGGATACAAGTATTCCACCAGAGCTTCCTTCTCCATCTCGGTTTACGATATGACCATTCCCGAGGAAAAGGAAAGCTTGATCGCAGAGGCGCAGAAGAAGGTTGACGTGCTGAACAATTGCTTCCGCAGAGGTGAATACTCCGACGAGGAGCGTTATAACGCGGTTGTAAAGCTGTGGGATAAGACCACCAACTCGGTGACCGAAGCGCTTCAGAAGAGTTTCAGCCAGTTCAACCCGATCAAGATCATGTCGGATTCGGGTGCCCGTGGTTCCGTGGCGCAGATGCGTCAGCTGGCGGGTATGCGTGGATTGATGTTCGCGACCAACGGACGTACCATTGAAATCCCGATTAAATCCAACTTCCGTGAAGGCTTGAACATTCTGGAGTATTTCATGGGAGCAAAGGGTTCCCGTAAATCTCTGTCGGATACCGCGCTTCGTACCGCCGACTCCGGTTACTTGACCAGACGTTTGGTGGACGTATCGCAGGACGTGATCGTTCGCACCGTGAAGTGCGATACCACCGAAGGCTCTGTTGTGACCGATATTATTGACGAAAAGGATAAGAACGTACTGGAGCCTTTGGCAGACCGTATCATTGGTAGATTTACCATGGGTCCCGTGGTTCATCCCGAAACGGGCGAGGTTCTGATCCCCGACGATACCATGATCACCGAAGATATGGCGAAGATGCTGGAAGACGCGGACATTCACGCTGTGAAGATCCGTACCGTGATCAACTGCCACGCGCAGCACGGTATCTGTGCGCACTGCTACGGTGCTGACCTTGCCAACGGCAAGCTGGTGAACGTGGGTGAAGCGGTTGGTATCATTGCGGCGCAATCCATTGGTGAGCCGGGTACCCAGTTGACCATGAGAACCTTCCACTCGGGCGGTGTGGCAGG
>JAZSMC010000094.1:0-14340 GCA_045535705.1 Eubacteriales bacterium | reverse complement strand
CCACCTCCACCTTGGCAAGGTGGCGCTCTACCAAATGAGCTAAATCCGCGGAATGGTGCCTCCGGTCGGAATCGAACCAACGACACGGGGATTTTCAGTCCCCTGCTCTACCAACTGAGCTACAGAGGCATACAGCAAGGGTGCTGTATCTAAAAAGTGGCGATCCGGATGGGGGTCGAACCCACGACCTCTAGCGTGACAGGCTAGCGCTCTAACCAACTGAGCTACCGGACCGTTGATGGTGGAAACAATAGGGCTCGAACCTATGACCCTCTGCTTGTAAGGCAGATGCTCTCCCAACTGAGCTATGCTTCCGTGTCCTCATCGACGACTCCAATATTCTACCACATTTCCTTTCGTTTGTCAATACCTTTTTTGAAATTTTTTTATTTTTTTTTGACTTTTTATTTTTGCAGAACAAACAAGCCGTTTTTGGGCGCAAAATCGACTTTTTTCGTCCATCCTCCGTCTGTTTGTTCTGCATCTGCGGTCTGTCCTTACGCCATCTTCTCCACTTCTCCCCGAACCTTCGCCTCGATCTCCTCTCTCGGCACGCCCAAGGTCAAGGACAACTCCGTGTAAAGATACCGCTTGGCATCCTCCGCAAAGGAACGCTCCGTATCCGAGATCCTCTGCGTCTTGGAATGCTTCTCCAATCGACAGATCCTTCCCCGAACGGTTTTGATCACTCGCACCCATTCCTCAGGATCGTGCATTCTCATGGTATCCACGTACTTTGCGCGCAGAAGCTTGGCGTTGGGTTCGTGGATCTCCTCGATATCAGAGATCCGCTTCATCAGCGACTCCGCCGCCTCTTTGGCGATTAGCCCGCGCAAAAACACCGTTTCGCTGTTCACGGGAACGTACATCACGCTACTGGTGTCATGCAAGGAATGCAGCACGTAGTACTGCCTGTCCTTTGGCATCCCGGTCAAAGGGGCATAGCAGATATCCGCAACCTTGCACACTCCTCCCGACGCATAATATACGTGATCGCCTATCTGAAACATCTGTTTTCCTCCTTGTCGGTCTTTCAATCGGCAAAAAGCCCGTTTCAGCTTTTTCAGTGATAAAAAGTCTTGTTTGCCTATGGTTTACTCGGGATTTCGCCCGATCTTTACCATATTATACCATATTTTTCAAAAAAATGTAAGTCTTTTTTGAAATTTTATTCCGAAAAATTTTCCTCGTCATCATCCAAATCGAGGGGATCCTGCAATTTTTCCTTCAGTGCCATATCCTTGATCTTCATCAGTCGGGTGATGTTCTCTCGCTCGTTTTCTTCCAAACGCATACGGATCCTGCCAACGATCTGCAGGTATCTCGGGATCAGGATATGCTCCAGCGCGTTCACGCGGCGGCGCGTCCGTTCAATCTCCTCCGCCAAGAGCTGCGCCGTTTTTTCCAGCTCCGCCATGCGGATCATCTTTTCCAGCACTCCGTTTAACGCCAACACTGCACCGTCCAATTCTCCCGAAGTGAACGCCATTCCGTAGCTGCAAAACTCGGTGGAGTCCATCGTCTTCACCCGAAAATCAAATTTGGGCGTTTCCACGCTCATCAGATTGCGATAGGAAACCGACAATTCCCCCTCTTTTCGCGGCACGATCAATGCTTCCCGCAGCATTTGCGGCGAGCTCACTGCACCTGCAACCGTAAAACCGCTATAAACCTTCGTCAAGGCGGCTTCCACCTCTTCTCGGAGCGCGCGGTCTTCCCGCACCGTTTCCAAGAACAGACGCATCAATTCGTCCAGCTTATCTTTCAACAACTTATGTCCCCGCCGCGCGGTAACCGCTCTGGTCTGATACCGCTTCAGCTCCATTCTGGTGGGGTTCACTTGAAGTTCTGCCATGTGCGCTCCTTTCTGAAATCCAATCGGAATTTACGAAAATCCCGCGCGGGGATGATTACTGCTTCCCAACCCAATATTTTTCCAGCCATTGGGGCCGGATCCGCTTCATTTCGCTTTTTGGCAGGATGGAAAGCAATTTCCAACCCAGATCCAAGGTTTCCTCGATGGAACGGTTTTCGTAAAATCCTTGGTTGACGTACTCGGTTTCAAAGGCTTCCGAGAACTTCGCGTAAAGACGGTCCACGGGCGTCAGCGCGCCCTCGCCCAAAACCACCATCAACTCCGCAGCTTCCTTTCCTCTGGCGTAAGCCGAGAACAGCTGATTCATTAAATCGGCGTGATCCTCACGGGTTTTGCCCGCGCCGATCCCCTTGTCCTTCAAACGGGACAGAGAGGGCAATACGTCGATAGGCGGTAAATATCCCTTTCTGTAAAGCTCACGGGAGAGAATGATCTGCCCCTCGGTAATATATCCCGTCAGGTCGGGAATGGGGTGTGTTTTATCGTCCTCAGGCATGGACAAAATGGGGATCATAGTGATGGAGCCCTCCGAGCCCATTTTCCTGCCCGCCCGTTCGTACAGGGTTGCCAAGTCGGTGTAAAGATAACCGGGGTACCCTCGGCGTCCCGGAACCTCCTTCCGCGCCGCCGAAACCTCACGGAGCGCCTCCGCGTAGTTGGTGATGTCGGTCATGATCACCAACACGTGCATATCACACTCAAACGCCAGATACTCCGCGGCGGTCAACGCCATACGGGGCGTATTGATTCGCTCGATGGCGGGATCCGACGCCAGATTGATGAACAGCGCCGCGCGATCCAGCGCGCCCGTCTTGCGAAAATCCGAAATGAAGAAATCGGCTTCCTCAAAGGTGATTCCGATGGCGGCAAACACCACCGCGAATTTTTCGTCCTGTCCGCGCACCTTTGCCTGACGGGCGATCTGCGCCGCCAGATTTGCGTGTGGTAAGCCCGACGCCGAGAAAATGGGCAGCTTCTGTCCGCGTACCAGCGTATTCAAGCCGTCGATCCCCGAAACGCCCGTCTGAATGAATTCGGACGGATAGTAACGCGCCGCGGGATTGATAAACATTCCGTTGATATTCATGCGCTTTTCGGGAATGATCGCCGCGCCGCTGTCGATCAGCTCTCCCATGCCGTTGAACACACGCCCCAACATATGTCTGGAAACGGGCAATTCCACGCCGTGTCCCAAAAAACGGACCTTACCCGTGGAAAGATTCAAGCCCGCGGCAGAATCGAACAGCTGAACCAGCACGTTCTTCCCGTCCACCTCCAGCACTCTGCAACGGCGCACCTCGCCGCTCTCCAGCTCGATCTCGCCCAGCTCGTCGTATTTCACGCCGTCCACACGGCGCACCAGCATCAGCGGACCTGCCACTTCCTCCATGGTTCTGTATTCTCTGATCATATCAGTCCTCCTTGTTCGCCAGCTCGATCAATCGGTCGATCTGCCCCGTGATCTCGGTCTTGATCTTGGCAAATTCGGTCTGCCAGACATCCTCGGGAACCGCCTTGGCTCTGGCGATCCGTTCATGGGCTTGAATTTCGCAAACGTCACGGGGAGATACGCCCGCATCCACCCCGCGCAAGCCCTCGTCGAAATAGTGGAAGATCAAGGACAACATTCCGTTCTGCTTTTCCAGCGAGGTGAAGCTGTCCCCCTCCAAAAAGGCGTTCTGCTGCAGGAAATCCTCGCGCAGAGATTGCGCCACGTCCATCTTGATCTTGTCCTTGGGAGATAGGGCGTCCATGCCCACCAGCTTCACGATCTCCTGCAGATCCGATTCCTCCTGCAAGGTCTTCAGACAGCGCAACGTCAGGGCGTTCCAATCCTTGGATACGTGTTGGCTGAACCAATCCGACAGGCGGTCACGGTACAGCGAATAAGAATTGAGCCAGTTGATGGCAGGAAAATGCCGTCTGTACGCCAAGGACGCGTCAAGTCCCCAGAACACCTTCACGATCCGCAAGGTCGCCTGGGTAACCGGCTCGGAAATATCGCCGCCCTGGGGAGAAACCGCACCGATGGCGGACAGCGCGCCCTCGCGCCCGTCCGAGCCAAGACAGATCACCTTTCCCGCACGCTCGTAGAACTGCGCCAAACGGGAAGTCAGATAAGCGGGGTATCCCTCGTCACCGGGCATTTCCTCCAAGCGCCCCGACATCTCGCGGAGTGCCTCTGCCCAACGGGACGTGGAGTCCGCAATGACGGCGACCGAATAGCCCATATCCCGAAAATACTCCGCCACCGTGATCCCCGTGTAGACCGAGGCTTCACGGGCGGCAACCGGCATATCCGAGGTGTTGGCGATCAGAACGGTACGCTTCATCAAGGATTTCCCCGTCTTGGGGTCGATCAATTCGGGAAATTCCCGCAATACGTCGGTCATTTCGTTTCCGCGCTCGCCGCAGCCGATATAAACCACCAAGTCCACGTCGCTCCACTTGGCAAGCTGGTGCTGAACCACGGTTTTTCCCGAACCGAACGGTCCGGGGACGCACGCCGTTCCGCCCTTTGCAATGGGGAACAGCGCGTCGATGGAGCGCTGTCCCGTGATCATGGGATCCTCGGGGGGTAGCTTTTTCCGATAGGGACGGGATACGCGGACGGGCCATTTTTGCATGAGGCGGATATCCTCGATCCGTCCGTCATCCAGCTTGATCCGTCCGATTGTTTGATCCACCGAATAGGAACCCGCCTTCAAATCCACGATCACGCCGCCCATTTTCGGCGGCACCATGATCTTATGCAGGATCACGTCGTTTTCCTGCACCGTACCGTAAATATCTCCCGCCGACACCCGATCTCCCACCTGCTTGGCGGGCTTGAACTCCCATTGCTTGGTGCGATCCAACGCAGGCTCGTCCACACCCTTGGTCAAATTGGCACCGTAACGGATCCGCATGGTTTCCAGCGGTCTTTGGATCCCGTCAAAAATATTGGTCAACAGTCCGGGGCCAAGCTCCACGGAAAGCGGTTCTCCAACCGACACCACCGCGTCCCCGCGTCCCAGACCTGCCGTTTCTTCATATACCTGAATCGAGGCGCAATCTCCGTGCATTTCGATGATCTCACCGATCAAGCGGTCACTGCCCACGCGAACCACGTCAAACAGGTTTGCTTCCCGCATACCCTCCGCGATCACCAGAGGCCCCGATACCTTTCGTATTCTTCCTTCTACCATTTCGGTCAAATTCCTTTCCGTTTCGCCCGATCAGGGCAAATAAGAACAATCGTTCGTTAAACCGTACAAACTCGTTAGCCGCTTTTTCTTGATTTGCGTTTACTGATCTAAAATATCCACGCCTACCGCGCGCTCCACCGCGCGCCTGAGATTATTCATTCCGTAGCCCGCAGAACCGCTCTCGTCGGGGATGGACACAATGGCGGGAACGGGCAGATCACGGTACGCGCCCATGGCTTCTTCCATGTCCTTGGCGTAGTTTTCGGTGATAAAGATCACCCCGTATTCCCCCGAACGCGCCATGCGGTGCAGATGCTTGGCGGCGCTCTCCGCGCTGTCCGCTTCAACCGCCGAAAATCCTACCGCCATGAATCCCAGAATCGCATCGCGGTTTCCGATCACACCAATTTTATACATAGCTTTCCCGCATCCTTTCCCGAACGGTTTTCTGCGGCAGAGAAATGCTGTACCCCGACAACAGGATCCGCAGATTCTTCACCTCGTATTCGGTTCCCAGCAAATAGCCCAATAGCGGCTCGGCGCCGTAAGGAACGGCGCGGGCATCCCGCAACCGCTCCATCAATAAGTTATCCGCTGTCAGCTCCGCTTCTCCCAACGACGACCGAACGCCGCACCGATAGGAGAATTTCCGATAAGGCGAATATTCCAACCGCTCCCAGAAATAGGCTTCCCCGCCGCGGCAAAGGTCGGAGAGATATTCGTAGGTCAGGCTCCCGCCCTCCAAAAACATCTCCCTCGGAAGGATCTCGCGAACGTACCGATCCGACATTCTCAGCCGCCGCAAAGCGATGAGCAAATTGGTCAGATCGATCTTCATTTCCAACAGCTCCCGGGTAAAAGCCACTCCGCCCGTTCTCGCCAGCTCGATCATGCCGAGATAGCAAGCCCGATCCAGGATCAGATCCACCGTTTGGGGATCGGCGGTAGCGTGCAACGCCTTTGCCGCCTCTGCGGCAGCTTCTCCCCACGGGGTGGGCAAAGCGTCGTAAGCGCCCTCCTCCGCCGCGCGTATCAAATCTTGCAAGGGGACGGTGCCGAAATCAAACAACAGGTCCTCGGCGCTCACCCCTCTGTAATTGCATTTGATCACCGCTTTGAGGTTGTTGCAATCGTAGGGATAGAGCCAAAGCTTGAGGAACGCTTCGCCGTCGGTCAAGGACAGCACCTCGTCGTAGGCTCTCCGCTGACGGTTCTCCAAGGTTTTTTCACGATCCATGCCACCCTCGGCGTTATAGATCACCTCTGCGCCGAATTCCTCCAGCAACGCCACGCAACGGTCAAGGCTCCCCGCGTTCAAGAGCCGCTCCAGCCGTTCGGCGCCGATGAGATGCTTCTCCAACGCCCGAATTCTGGTGCTTTCAAACACGAATGCGTCTGCCGACGCTTCTCTGTACCTCATATGCCGTTTCCTCTGAAATCCAACAGCGCGCCGCTGACCTGTCCCTCCAGATCTCGCCGCAATTCCCCGAATAGCATCTCAAAAGAGCAATTCAATTCCACGGAGCCGCGGCGCAACACCACGCCTCCCTGCATCTTTCTCGTTTCCTTTGACAGCGTCGCCGTCTTTAAGTCTTCTTCGGGAATCTTTCCCGAAAGTCTGCGTCTTGCCGTTTCCAAAACGGCTTCGCCGCATCCTTCTCTGTCTTTTTTATTGAGGATCACCTCGAACGCGGCGGATTCCTCGTCCTCGTCGCCGTAACGCGTCCGATTCTCCGCCTCGGTCTTACAAAATTCGTAAATGGCTGCGGCTGCCAATCCGCCCAAAAGCTCGGTGTATTTTTTCGGCTCCATGGACGCGACGTCGTTTTGCGCGTCCGCGAACACGCTCTCCACCAAAGCGCTTTTTTTCGCCAACAGAATCTCGTTTTTCTTGGTTGCAGCCGACGCCTTGGCTTCGGCGATCATCGCCGCGGCTTTGGCTTCCGCCGCGCGGGATAATTTCACGCGGATCTCCTCCGCACGGCGCGCGCCCTCCGCCAACACGGCTTCGCTCTCCGCCCTCGCCTGCTCCAAAACGGCAGACGCGCGGCTCCGCGCCTCTCCCAAGATCCGATCGGTGATCCTTTCCAGTCCGTTCACAGACATCGTATCACTCTCTCCCGTTCCAAAAAATCAAAGGATCAGAAGCAAAGAGATCAGCGCTGCCAGAATGGCGTAGGTTTCCACCAACGCCGCAGACGTGATGGATTTTCCCAACTCGTTGGGACGTTTCGCAAGCACCGCAACGCCTGCAGCCGCTACCTCGCCCTGCTTGATGCCCGAATAGTAGCCCACCACGGCAATGGGAAGGCTCGCCATCAGATAATACGCTCCCTCGGAGATCTCCAGCGCGGGAGTACCGCCGATGGCGCCCATGTTGAGCAGGATCAGAAACGCCACGATAAACCCGTAGATTCCCTGCGTCATGGGAAGCGCCTGAAGCGCCAAGGTCTTACCGAACTTGGAGGGATCCTCGGAGAGAAGCCCCGCCGATGCCTTTGCCACCAAGTTTACTCCCTTGGCGGAGCCGATCCCCGACATCAAGGTTGCCAGTGCCGCGCCGATCAGCGCCAGATTGTTACCGCTAAATACCTTTTCCAAAAAATCAACGAACGTCATAATCTTATTCTCCTTTTGAGTGTTTATTTTCTTTTTTTATATACCGTCTTCGCTTTGCTCCTCGGAATAGTCCTCCGTGGGCGCGGCAGGCTCAAACACCCGTCCGCCGTCCTCGTAAAACTTTCCGAAAAACTCCATATACTGCAATCGGGAGGTATGCACGAAGGAACCCAGCACGTTAATGGCAAGATTCAACACGTGCCCCACCAAAAGCACCACTACCATCACCACAGCTCCAAAGATTCCGTTATCTCCCAACGCTGTGATCATGTTGATCACCTTGGCGATGACCGCCGCCACCAATCCCAACGCCAGAATACGGGAATAGGACAGCAGATCGGACGCGTAGTTGATCAACCCGTAAATACCGCCCAAGCCCTTAAACAGCCGCTTGAAGGGATTGCGGATACCGTACCCGTTGAGCAAAACGATCAACGCTCCGCCCGCAATCGACACGGCTGAGCCTACGGCTCCGTCCACCAAGAGCAACAGCAATCCCGCAAACAGGATCCAATACGGAATGATGGTGCAAATGGCTTCGTCGGCTTTTCCGTCCTTGCAAAGAATGTAAAACCGCACCGCCATTCCCGCGATCAGGTGAACGCCTCCAACCGCCAGAGAAAGGATCAAAAACGCCAGAGGATTGTCCAACGGATTGAACCAAAGCCCCGAGCCGAAGAAATGTCCAACGCCGCTTTCCACCGAAAGCCCCAACATATTTTGCATGATCGCCACGGGCAGATCTCCGAACCATCCTCCGAACAGCACGCCCATGAGCATGGCGGAAATTCCGCAATAGCCGAACATGTGGAGCATCCGCTTCATTCCCACCTTGGGATTGAACAGCTTGGCGCCGCCGAAGCCGCCGATCACCAAAAGCAGCCCGTAGCCCACGTCGGCAAACATCAAGCCGAAAATGAGGAAATAGAACACGCTCATGATCACCGTGGGATCGAAACGCCCGTATTGCGGGTAGGAATACATTCCCACCACCCATTCAAAATTGGTGGCGATCCGTCGGTTCCGAAGCAACACGGGGGGATCCTCGCCTGCTGCAGGCTCCCGCGTTTCGTACGCACATTCGTATTTGGACAACGCCTGCGCTACGCGTTCCTCCGCAAAGGCAGGGATCCATCCCTCCAACACGGCGCACCGCTCGGTCTGCGCCAATCTTCGGTGCAGCTCCGCCACGGTACGGTCGGTGTCGGTGAGATCGTGATAGATCTCCACCAGATGCAGGTTCTCCGCAAGATCCCGCATACGCTCCTCCAGCTCCTGCAATTGCGTTTCCAACGTTTCCCGCTCCAGCTCCAATCGGTCTGCCTGTTGGAGGGGCGTTCCCGACTCCATGGACAGATCCACGGCGAGAAAGCCCAACGCGGAAAGCGCTGCTCCGATCTCGTTTTCCATGGATTTGAGATACGTCACCGCAAGATACGTCCCGTTTTTATTGGACGAGATCACCTCCGCGCATGCGTCCAGCTCCGCCAACGCGGCTTCCGCCGCATCCAGCTTCACCGAAGGCGGACAGCATCCCAACGCGGTCTTGGTCTTTTCCGTGGTCATTTGCTCCACAGCCGTTTCCAGCTCCATCCACGGCGTCAGCACGTCGGCTTGCGCCCGTACCCGTTGAAGCTCCCGCCTCAGCTCCTGACCGCGGGACATCAATTCCAGCGTTTGCGTCACCGTCCGTTTCGCCAGCTCCAGGCTGCCGTCCGACGAGAACCGATTCCCGTCGTAGGCGCGGAGAGAGCGTCCGATCCCCTTATTTTCGGTACTGTACTTCACCAGCTCGGGAAGCGCCGACCGAATGTTCTTCAGGGAATTCTCCGCCTCGGAAAGCGCTTCGTCGGCATCCATTCTCCGCAATTGCAGAGCATCCTCGGAAGCCTCCGTCCGCTGAATCTCCACGCATCGCAATCTGACCAGCTTTCGCAACAGGGCGTCGGCGTCCTCGCAAAAGGCAAACACGGTGAGCTTTTTCATCACACTTACCGACATTTTGCTTCCAGCCCTCCGATCACGATCTTCTCTGCCGCCCTGCGCGTCAGCTTCACACGCTCCTCAAGGGCGTCCGCCTCGGCAGTCGCCTCCTCGGTCACGCGGCTGACGTGTTCCTCGGTTTTTACCCGAATCTGCTCGGTCATTCGGTCAAGCTCCTCGGAGATCTCCCGCTCCGCGTCGCGGCACGAACGCTCCGCGCGTTCCCGCGCATCCGCCAGCATCCGCTTGGCTTCCGCCTCCGCTTCCGCCAGAAGCCGTTCCGCCTCCGCCTCCGCTTCCCTGATCTTAAAAATCGTTTCCTTTGACACGGTACCTCCTTCCTGCCGATCCGTTTCCGCAATCGGCTCTTGAAAGTATTCCTTTTTGAGAATGCTCTTTTACAATTATTCCCAAAATTATACAACTATATTCTATCACAGTTTACCAAAAAAATCAAGACCTTTTCGCAACATTATGAGATTTTCATATCTTCAAAGAAACCCGGTATTCGGCAAATTCCCGTTTCCCGTCCCCGTTCCGGTAAAACACCAGCTCCCCCTCCAACGGGTAGATCCCGTCGGGACGGAACGGCGGCTTCGTTTTTTTCGCTTTGGAAGAAAAGCGCTTAAGGATCTCGCTCATGGGTAGCAAGGTTTCTTCCTCCAGATTCCAAACCTGCGCCATCACCCGACGAACGGGTTCCGCTCCCGTTTGCAGCGCGGAACGGCAAAGATAGGTGACGAACGGGTATGCTTCCCACACCGCTTCACAGCAGATCCGATACCGTGCCGTCCGAAACCTTGCCCGATCTCGGTGATCTTCAAGCGACAGATACTGTTGCCGCAGCCGCTCGCCTTCCGCTTTTTCCGCCCATCTCACGCAGGCCTCTCCCACGCGGCGGTAATAATCGCAGATACGCGGATACCCGACAGGCAAGCGCAGTTCGGAATCGGCAGTCAGCAAGCTGCGGTAGCCCTCCCGCACTGCCGTGTGGCACCGTTCCGTCTGATACGAGATCATAATTCCACCCCCTACATCGTACTATACCCATTTTATGCGTCAAAAAAGGAACTTGACAAATTCGCGCGAATAGAATATAATAATCTTATCAACGAAAAAGAGGTGCGCCTATTGCAGATCAAACAACAGCGTTTCATTCAAAAACTCGTCTTCATTTTCATAGGCTCCGCCATTCTCGCCTTGGGGCTTTGCCATATCCACGCCCAAGCCGACGTAACCGAAGGGGGCGTGCTTGGACTTACCTTGCTTCTCCGCCATCATTTCGGACTTTCTCCCGCCCTGACGGGACTTATCTTGAATCTTTTTTGCTATTTTCTCGGATGGAAGACCCTTGGAAAGAAATTTTTGCTGTATTCTGCGTTGGCAGGGGGTGGTTTCTCGCTGTTCTACGCCATATTTGAACGGTTCTCTCCCCTCTTTCCTCACATTGGGGAGCATCCTTTGGAAGCAGCTGTATTGGGCGCGTTATTCGTTGGAGTAGGCGTTGGGCTGTGCGTGCTGGCAGGGGGCGCACCGGGCGGCGACGACGCGTTGGCAATGAGCCTCTCGCATCTGATCCGTTGTAATATTGCTTGGGTGTATCTGGTCAGCGATCTTACGGTCCTGCTGCTTTCTCTCACCTATATTCCGCCACGTCGGATCCTCTATTCGCTTCTCACAGTGATCCTCTCGGGACAGATCATCGGATGGATCCAAAAAATTCGGATAAAGCTGGACACCCACGCCAAACGACAATTCACTATCTATCGTTCAACGAATACTCTTGAGGCGGGCGATCAATGATCGCCCCTACGGGTTTGGGTTAAATTTTACGCTTTGGTTCACGATTTCTTATTCCGCGAAAAAACTTACTTCGTGGAGCCGGCAGGGTGGTGGGCGCCGGTGGCACTCCCAAAACTCGCCGTTGGTGCCGAGGAAAAATTAACTTCATCCCCCGATGATATCATTTCCAAAGACTTGTTACCTTTTCGGCAGAGAATTTAGGGTGGCGGCCCCTAAATTCTCGCGGCAGGACCGTCCCGTCTGTAGACAGTGCTTTCCCATACAGGCTGATGCCACAGTGAAGCATAAAACTGTTGCAACATAAAACTTTCAACGAAAACACCCTCGGTAGGTCGTGCTGTGTTTGCACTTCCCACCGAGGGTAGCCTATTATTTACTTCGTTGAAGGTTTTTGGGATTCTTAAACCCTTTTTTCAAAAAGGGTTTAAGAAGGTGCGGACAGAGTCCGCGACCTTTCCATCTGCAAAGCCCACGACCTTAAAACTCATATTCCAAACTTCCGATATTTGGGCGTGGTGGCGCACTGGATCACAACGTACACCGCCGCCACACCTGCGACCACCCACAACGCTTTGCTGTGAGGAGCCAACTGCAACAGTGCCACGTTGGGGCGAAGCGCCCCCAGCATTGCCACGGTTCCAACCGCCGCAACGCAGCTCGTGATAACGATATAATCAAACACGAAGCAAAAGATCCCAACGATCATCAGCACGACACCCGCGCCAAGGCAGATCCACAAATTGCTGATGAAAAGCGACGCCAAAAAACACCCCGTCAAGCCAAAGCACAGATAAATGGCAGGCACGCAGAACCGCCAAGCCAAGGAAAACAGGATAAACGCCAACGTAAGTCCCAGGATATATCCCGTAAATTTCGGGAACATAGCGAGCGCGGAAACCTTCGCCGCCAAAAGATCAACGCACAGGCATCCCACGTAAAAGCCGATCCCCGCCATACCAACCGAGGCAAACAGCTTTGCAAGCTGCATCCCCGCCAGTCCCAAAAAAGCCATCCAGATCAGCACGGCAATATATAAAAGCATAGCCTGAATCCCTAATTTTCCCGATAGGGAATCCAGTTTTTCCGTCACACGATCCAACATCTGAAAGAGCGTGGATTGCAAAAAAGAAACTGCCGACATAAAACAGACCTCCGTTTATATTCTGCATTTATTATAATCTAAAACCGGTGCTTTTGTCAATAGATATTGTGTAAATTCTGCGTAAATCGGGCATTTTTTGCGCCAAATCCATCTAAAAACGAATCCTTGGGGGAAAATTTTAGATTTCTATTTACTTTTCTTCGAAAAAATGGTACAATATTGAAAACAGGTCAGACGAGAGAGGAGAACGCAATGGAACACCATCAGTCCGACGAAATCATTGAATATTTGATCCAAGGGATCCTGACGCTGGAAACACCCCGCGAGTGTATGCGTTTTTTTGAGGACCTCTGCACGCAGTCCGAGCTTCAGGAGATGTCCCGCCGTCTGCAAGCCGCCAAAATGCTGAAGGACAACTGCCCCTATAACCGCATCTCCAAGGAAACGGGACTTTCCACCGCAACCATCAGCCGCGTCAACCGCTGCCTGAAATTCAGCGACGACGGCTACGTCACGGTGCTGAACCGCTTGGAGCCAAGACGATGAGCGGCTGTGAAGGATACCGCGCCCTGGCAAGATTCTACGATCATCTCAATTCCGAGATCGACTACGCCGCTTGGGCGGATTTTACGGAAGCCTGCTTTTCCCGCTATCTTTCGGAAAAGCCCGAGCTGATACTGGATCTCGCCTGCGGAACGGGTAGCATGACCGCGGAATTGGCGCGTCGCGGCTACGACATGATCGGCGTGGACGGCAGTGCCGAAATGCTGTCCGAAGCCTTTTCCAGAACCGCTGACACGGGCGAAATTCTGCTTTTGCAACAAGATATGCGCTCTTTTGAATTGTACGGCACCGTTGGCGCCGTCACCTGCTGTCTTGACAGCCTCAATTATCTGCTGGGGGACGGCGAATTGGAGCAATGCTTTTCTTTGGTGCATAATTATCTGGATCCCAACGGGCTGTTTCTGTTTGATATGAACACGCCCTACAAATTCGAGCAGGTCTACGCTTCCAATCACTATATTTTGGAAGGAGAACTGCCCCCGCTTGAGGAAGGGGAAGCCCCAACTGCCATCTACTGCGGTTGGCAAAACGAATTTCACCCCGAAACGTCCCTTTGCGATTTCGATCTGACGCTGTTCGAGGAAACCGAGGACGGCACTTATCTGCGCTCCGACGAGCATCAGCGCGAGCGGTGTTATTCTCTCAACGAGATCAAATCCGCCCTTGAAAAGAACAGCTTGGAACTGTTGGGTGTATTCGGAGATTGGATTTTCAACGCCCCCACCCCAACCGCAGAGCGTTGGTATTTCGTTGCCCGCGCCATCAAAAACGTATAAAAGCACGAAAGGAAAAATCAAAAAATGTCTTCCACCATTCTGCGCGCCATGACGTCCGACGGCAGCGCACGCATCCACGTGATCAATTCCACCGAGATCGTCAACCGAGCGATCTCCTATCATCACACCACCCCAACCGCTACCGCCACCTTGGGACGGCTTCTCACCGTTACGTCCATGATGGGCTGTATGCTGGGAGAAAAAAATGACACCATCACCCTCTCTCTCAACGGGGACGGCCCTGCCGGTCGGGTGCTGGCGGTTTCCGACTACATCGGAAACGTGCGTGGGTATATTCAGAATCCCAACGTGGATCTCCCCCTCAAATCCAACGGCAAGCTGAACGTGGGCGGTGCCGTGGGACGGGGACTTTTGAATATTATCCGCGACATGGGCACCGACGAGCCCTACAACGGCTCCATTGAGCTG
>JAZSMC010000040.1:0-9279 GCA_045535705.1 Eubacteriales bacterium | reverse complement strand
GTTGTGGTGAAGTACGGCGGAAACGCCATGATCAATGAAGAATTGAAGGATTCCGTGATGCGGGATATCGTTTTGCTGTCCCTCATCGGAGTGAAGGTCGTTCTGGTTCACGGCGGCGGTCCCGAGATCACCGATATGCTGACGAAAATCGGCAAGGAAAGCAAATTCGTGGACGGTCTGCGCGTCACCGACAAGGAAACCGTGGACGTGGTGCAAATGGTTCTGGCGGGGAAGATCAATAAAAGTCTGGTGAACCTGATCCAGAACAAGGGCGGCATGGCTATGGGACTGTCGGGCTTGGACGGTCACATGATCGAAGCCCGTGTCAAGGACGAAAAATGGGGCTATGTGGGTGAGATCACCAACGTGAACGTCAAGCCCATCCACGACGTTTTGGAAAAGGGATATATTCCCGTGGTGTCCACCATCGGTTGTGACGGTGACGGGAACGTTTATAACATCAACGCAGACACGGCAGCCGCCAGGATCGCGGGAGAGCTGGGTGCGGAAGCGCTGATCTCCATGACCGACATCAGCGGCATTTTGAGGGATAAGAACGATCCCGACACCCTGATCCCCGTGATCAAGGTCAGCGAGGCACCCGAGCTGGTGAAGGACGGCACCATCAACGGCGGTATGATCCCCAAGGTGGAGTGCTGCATCAACGCCATCGAGTGGGGCGTCCGCAAGGTGTTTATCATTGACGGTCGTGTTCCACACGCCATCCTCATTGAAACCCTGACCAACGAGGGGATCGGCACCATGTTTATCAACGAATAAGAGGCAGATATGAACATTCAGGAAAAAGACCAAGCCTACGTCGCCAATACCTACGCGCGGTTTCCCGTGGTGATTCAGAGCGGAAAAGGCTCTTTGGTTTGGGACGAAAACGGAAAAGAGTATATTGATCTGTCGGGCGGGATCGCCGTGAATACCTTTGGCATCGGGGACGAGGAGTGGATGGCGGCTGTGACGGCGCAATTGGGCGCGGTACAGCATACGTCCAACCTCTATTACACCCAGCCCTGCGCCGACTTGGCAGAGCTGCTTTGCGCAAGAACGGGTATGAAAAAGGTGTTTTTCTCCAACTCGGGAGCGGAAGCCAATGAGTGCGCCATCAAGGTGGCGAGAAGATACGCCGCCAAGACCAAGGGAGTGGAGTATCACACCGTCGTGACCTTGAAAAACAGCTTTCACGGCAGAACGCTGACCACCTTGGCGGCGACGGGACAGGAGGTGTTCCATCAGGATTTCACTCCTCTCACGCCCGGATTCGTTCACGCGGAGGCGAACAATTTTGCCGACGTGGAAAAATGCGTGAAGGAAAACAAGTGCGCCGCCGTGATGATGGAGGTCGTCCAGGGCGAGGGCGGCGTCACCGCGTTGGAGCAGGATTTCGTCAAGCAGGTGGCGGCGCTTTGCCAAAAGGAAGACCTGCTGTTGATCTGCGACGAGGTGCAGATCGGAAACGGAAGAAGCGGCATGCTGTACGGTTATATGAATTACGGGATTCAGCCCGACGTGGTCAGCACGGCAAAGGGCTTGGGAAATGGATTGCCCATCGGCGCCACCATGATCGGTGAGAAAGCGGAAACGGTGTTGAACGCAGGCTCCCACGGCTCCACCTTTGGCGGAAATCCCGTTTGCTGCGCGGGGGCGTTGAACGTCCTCAAGCGTTTGGACGACGCCATGCTGGCGGGCGTGCGGGAGCGTTCCGCGTATCTGTTTGAAGCCCTTTCTCAAGCCGAGGGCGTGGAAAGCGTCAGCGGAATGGGCTTGATGATCGGCGTCAAGACCGTTCGCCCCGCTGCCGACGTGATCGCGGATTGCATGGGAAAAGGACTTTTGGTGATCAAGGCAAAGGATAAGGTGCGCTTGCTTCCCGCGTTGAATATTCCCATGGACGTGCTGAAAAAAGCGGTTGAAATTTTGACGTCCGCAACTGCGGGAAAATGAGGTTGATATGAAAACGGCATGGAAAGACGCTTCGGTGTTGCATCAGATCGTCACTGTAATATCCGTTCTCGTAAGCATCTCGGTGATCGTTTTGGCTGTATTGCAGATGTTTGACGTTTGGAATCGGGCGATTCGTGTTTTCGTTCCGCTGATGGGGGTAATGTTGCTTTGTCAAGCATACACGCAATGGAATACGAGCCGTAAAACCGCGTATTTCAGCGTGGGAGCGGCGGCGTTCATCTTCGTTTGCGCGATCGTAGTGTTTTTTGTAAAATAAGGAGATACGGTATGAATTTGAACTTAAAGGGAAAAGATTTTTTGAAGCTGCTGGATTTCACTCCCGCGGAAATCGAGGGAATGATCGATCTGGCGGCGGATCTGAAAGCCAAGAAAAAAGCGGGGATCCCCCACAAATATTGCGATGGGATGAACGTCGCGCTGATCTTTGAAAAGACCAGCACCCGTACCCGTTGCAGCTTTGAGGTGGCTGCAAGAGATCTGGGCATGGGATGCACCTATCTGGATCCCACAGGCTCCCAGATCGGCAAAAAGGAGAGCATTGCCGATACGGCGCGGGTGCTGTCGGGAATTTACGACGGCATCGAATACCGCGGATTCGGACAGGAGATCGTGGAGGAGCTGGCGAAATACGCGTCGGTTCCCGTTTGGAACGGGCTGACCAACGAGTTTCATCCCACTCAGATCCTGGCGGATTTTCTCACCATTCGCGAGCAGTTCGGTGCGCTGAAAGGCATCAATTTCGTGTATATGGGTGACGCCCGCTACAATATGGGCAATTCACTCATGGTGGGATGCGCCAAAATGGGAATGAATTTCACCGCCTGTGCGCCTGCAAAATATTTTCCGTCCAAGGAGTTGATCGCGCAATGCGAGGAGATCGCCAAGGAAACGGGGGCAACGCTTCGTTTCTGCGAGGATCCCGCCGAGGCGGTCAAGGGCGCGGACGTGATCTACACCGACGTGTGGGTGTCCATGGGCGAGCCTGCGGAGGTGTGGGCGGAGCGGATCCGCGATCTGACGCCCTATCAGGTCAACTCCGACTTGATGAAGCAGGCGTCGGAGCGCGCCGTCTTCATGCACTGCCTGCCCGCGTTTCACGATCTGAAGACCACGGTCGGAAAGGAAATGGGCGAGAAATTCGGTATTACCGCCATGGAAGTGACCGACGAGGTGTTTGAAAGCCCGCAATCGGTGGTATTCCGCGAGGCGGAGAACCGTATGCACACCATCAAGGCGGTCATGCTGGCTACTTTGGTTTGATTCAAAAAAGGTTGCTTTCTGATTGCTCTGTTTTTCTTAACGGAGCAAGCATAAAAAAGGCAGAGGATATCGTTTCCTCTGCCTATTTGTGGTATAATGGGGATAATAGAAAGCCTCGCCCTTCGGGAGAGGTGGCGGCGAAGCCGACGGAGAGGGAAAATGGAGCAGATACCATTAAAAAAACAACAAATTGCTGAATGTTGCAAGGATTTTGCGCCGTAATATGACTCGGCATGAAAAGCATTTATGGTATGATTTCCTGCGATATTATCCTGTGAAAATACACAAGCAACGTATTATAAACGATTTTATTGCGGATTTTTATTGTCATAGTGCTCGCCTTATCATAGAACTTGACGGCTCACAGCATTATACTAGTCAAGGCAAAGCGCGTGATGCGGCAAGAACTGAAATTCTTGAAAGGTATGGAATTTATGTTTTGCGTTTTTCCAACAAAGATGTAGATGAGAATTTTGACGGCGTTTGCAGAACGATCGATAGAGTGATCAGTGAGAGAGTTGAAAGCTTATCGTAACCCCCCTCTCACCCGCTATCGCGGGAGCTCTCCCAAAGGGCGAGCCTTTGATCAGTGCGAATTTGGGAGTATGTGCTTTGGTGATAGGGTTGACGCAAAAACTTTTTGTTGTCCGATGCACGCGGAATATTTGGCGTCCCTTTTAAAATGTCGTATTTTGTTAAAAAAATGTGAACAATAGGAGCCGATAGTGGACTTTGATGGGGATTTGTGATATAATGTATAAGCGTATCTATGTCTAAATGAAACAAAAAGGATTTTTGAGGGAGTAAACGATGCAGTTTTTTGATTTACACACGCATTTGCTTTGCGGTGTGGACGACGGCGCAAAGACCCCCGAGGAGATGTACGCCATGCTGGATATGGCGTATGCCGACGGTACGCGTGCAATGTGCCTGACACCGCATTTCTCGCCCTACTTGTTCGGAGATACCGCCCGTGTTTCCGAGGAATCCTTCCGTTTGTTGCAGGCTTATGCTGCGGAACGGTATCCTGATATGTACCTTTATCTGGGACATGAGTTGGGGTATTACGCTTCCTGTATGCAGGCGTTGGACGAAGGAAGCTGCCGCCCTCTTGGAAACAGCCGATATTTGTTGGTAGATTTTCCGGAAGCGGTGAATTTTTTTGAGATCCAACGAGCCATGGGGAATTTGCAGCGAACGGGATACCACCCCATTCTGGCGCACACCGAGCGTTACCGTTGCCTGTTCACGCATATGGACTGGGTGCGGGACTTCGTTGCGGACGGTGGGATCGTTCAGATCAACGCTTCGTCTGTGTTGGGCGCTTGGGGGACCGTGGCAAAGATGCAATGGAAGCGGTTGGTGAAGGAGGATCTGGCGCATATCATTGCGTCGGACGGGCACAATCTGACCACAAGACCGCCGAAAATTTCGGTGTGTATGCCGTATCTTCTGAAGCATTGCAGTCCTCGGAAGATCCGGGAGCTGACGTGGGATAACGCGTGTCGGGTGATCCGCGACGAAACCGTATGACGGAAAAGCAGAATCAGAAAGGAAACTGAAATCATGGAAGAAGAAAAAAGCACGGACATTGATCTGGGATTGGAAGACCTACTTGGTATTTTGCGCCAATGCTGGATCATTATGTTGGCAGCCGCCATTGTGGTAGGAGTCGCGCTGTATGCGTTTCTGAACGCTACTCACGAGGATCAATACACCGCGGAAGCGATCATTCACGTCGGTAACACCGCAAGCGGGAATTCCAACGCATCGGTTTCAACCAGTGACCTGAATTTGGCGAAGGAGCTGATCGAAGACTGTAAGTACGTGGTGAAGGACCGCGAAACGGTGAAGAAGGTCATTGCAAATATGAACCTGATCATTGATGATCGGGACGCGTTTACGTCGAATATTGGTGTGACCAGCAAAACGGGAACCCGTTTCGTCAGCATTTCTGTGACGGCGGCAAACCCCGAGGAAGCCGAGGATATTGCCACCGAGCTGGCTCGCGTATCTTGCAATACCCTGAACGGACTGTACAGCGGAACGCAGGATGAGGAAAAAGAAGATATTTTCAAGGTGTTCAGCGAGGGTGAGGCACCCGACGAGATCTCCAACCCCGTTTCCAAGCTGACCGTGCTTCTGATTGCCGCAGCGGCAGCCGTGGTGGTTTACGTGATCTATCTGATCATGTTCCTGTTGGATGATAAGATCAACGGTCCCGAGGACGTTGAAAAGTACCTGCAGCTGAGCATTTTGGGACAGATCCCCAATAAGCAGGATGCGGGACGGAAAAAGAAATACTACGCATACGATGCGTCAACGAAATAAGGAGGGAGAGGCATATGAGAACCATTCAGATGGATTTTGGCGACACCAGTAATTATTTTGTCAGAGAAGCCTTCAGTACTCTCCGCACCAATATTTTGTTCAGCGGAAAGAACGTAAAGGTTATCGTGGTCACCAGTTGCATGGCGCACGAGGGTAAGACCACCGTGTCCTTTGAAATGTCCAAGAGTCTGGCAGAGGCAAACAAAAAGGTGTTGGTGATCGACGCGGACTTGAGAAAGTCGGTAACGGTCAGCAGATATACCAAGGAAAGGGGCGTTTGCGGCTTGAGCCAGATCCTGTCGGGACAGATCGCACTGGAGCAGGCAATTTACCGCACGCAGGTTCCCGGATTGGATATTATCTTTGCAGGGCCATATCCCCCCAACCCCGCAGAGCTGGTGGGATGCCCCGTGTTCAAGGAGCTGTTGGACAGCGTGAGAGATTCCTATGATTACATTATCATCGACGCCCCCCCTCTGGGCTTGGTGATCGACGCGGCGATTATGGCAAGCGTTTGCGACGGTGCCGTGGTGGTGATCAACCAAGGTATGATCAAATATCGCGTGGCGCAGGACGTGAAGGAGCAGCTTTCCAAGAGCGGATGCCGTATTCTGGGTGTGATCCTGAACCAGGTGCAGCGCAAGAAGCGCGGCGTGCGAGGCGGTCAATCGGCTTATTATTCGCACTACGGCGAATATTACAGCTCCGAGAGCCAAGGGCAGAAGATGGTTCCCCCTGCCAATACCATGGCAAAGACGGCTCCCAGAATGACTCCGCCCCCGTCGGGCAATACAAGGAAATAAAAAAACGAGGGGCTGATTCAAATGCAGGTAGTGTTTGAATCAGCCCCTCCGGGACGTGGATCGCTCCGGCAGATTATTACGACGTTATATTATGGGGAGGACCGGGATCCCGAACATCAATCAATAAAGTGAATTCAGAACGAGGGATAGTCGTGGCGACTATCCCTCGTTCTGAATTTCTATTTGGCACATCTTCATGGCAGCCAAGGCGTTTTGGTGGCTTTCGGGTGTCACGCCGGCGCACCCGTCAGCGTCCACGATCAAGGGTATTTCGGGGAAAAAGGCTTTCACCAGCATTGCGTTGGAGATGACGCAAATATCGGTGCAAAGCCCCACGAAAGTGATGCTTTCCACGGTGGGCTCCTTGCCGATCACGTCCACCAATTCCTTGGAGCCGAACGTGATCTTGTCGATGGCGTCGGTTTTTCGCAGAGCCTCCAGCTCGGGGCGGATCTCCCACCCGTGGGTGTTCTTGACGCAGTGGGGAACGGGCAGATGCTTGCCCTCTTGCGTTTCCGAATAATTTTCAAAATGCGTGTCCCGTGTAAAGATCACTTTCCCGTCGAACTCGGAGATCTTTTTCTTGACGTAGGGGACGATTGCCACCGCCTCTTTGGTGCCCAGCGCGCCGTCGATAAAGTCGTTTTGCATGTCCACGACGATCAAAAGCTTCATAACCAATCTCCTTTCCCGTCAGAGCGGATGGCGACCGCGGATCACCTCAAAGGCTTCCGCCGCCACTTCAACGGTTTCTCGTATATCCTCATCCGACAGGGACGCGTTAATAAAGTGATTGTGGTGATTGGTGAAGAAGATTCCCCGTTTCACACATTCCGCGATCCACTCCTGATGCAAGCGCAGAGAGGGATCGTCGGCGATCCGCAAATAGAACAGAGAAGGCATTCCCGAAACGTGCAGATCAAATCCGTAGGCTTTTCCCGCCTCGATCAGCCCCTCCTTGAGCTTGGTTCCTTTTTCATGGAGCAGAGCGGGGCAGTTGATGCGCTTCATTTTCTCGATGCAGGCGATCCCCGCCGCAAAGGGAACGGCGGAAAGCCAATAGGAGCCCGTGTAGGACATGGAAGAAACCGTGTTTTTCAGAAACTCCTGACCGCACAAACAGCTCACGTTGTAGCCGTTTGCCAGAGCTTTACAGAAGCAGATCAGATCGGCCTTGAAGCCGAAAAAGTGATCCGAGCCTGCCAGATCCAAGCGGAAGCCCGCCCGCACGTCATCCACGATGAGGACGGTGCCCTCGTCGGTGCATTTCTTGCGAACCTTTTGCCAAAAATCCTTGGCGGGGAGAATATTATCCTGGAAATTTCCGTGCATATAGGGCTGACCGATGACCGCGGCGATCTCGCCCTTGTATCGCTCAAACACGGCTTCCAAGCCCTCAAAATCGTTCCAATCCACGTAAATATTGTGCATCACGTCTTCTTCAATCACGCCCGCGTAGTCAATTTTCTGTGTCCAAGGGGAGATGCCGTGATAATAGCCCTTGAAAAAGACGATCTTTTTGCGGTGGGTGTAGGCTCTCGCCACCATCACCGAAAGCGTGGTCACGTCGTTTCCGTTTTTGGCGAAGAACGCCCAATCCGCGCTGGCGACCGTGTCCACCATCAGCTCCGCAAAATCGATCATGAGCGTGGAGGGGAGGGTGGTGCAATCCGAGATGGCGCGCTGACGGGCAGCGGCGGCGTCCACGTCGGGATCGTGATATCCCAGAATGTTGGGACCGTAGCCGCACATATAGTCGATCAAGCGGTTTCCGTCCACGTCCCAGATATACGAGCCTTTTGCGCGGGAAGAAAAGAGAGGAAACGCTTCCACGGGAACGTAACATCCCTCGGCGGGGCCTTGGTGTCCGTAAATTCCCGACGGGATTACTTTCTCCGCGCGGATAAATTCCCGATGGCTTTTGCTGTAATCGTTGATCTTGTGCATAACGCTCGTCCTCTCTTTCACGCCAAATATAAGGATACGCGATCCAAAATGCGGTTTACGTTGTCGATCTGGGAGATCATGCCGTAAATGCGAACCTTACCCGTTCCAACCGCCGCCACGGCGTTGATCTTGCCGTCAAACAGGGCGCGGGCGGTTTCGTAATCGGAGAACTGCATCTCCGAAAAAGCGGATTCGGGAACGTCCGACAGCACCGTCAAACGGTGATGCTCCGCGCGAACTGCCACGGCTGTGCCGTCGGCGTTCGGATCCCCGATCTTCAGCACCACGTCCCCGTCAACGATGTTGGAAGCGGAAAATTGACCAACGTGATCCGCGTTGCCCACCTGCGCCACCGCGCCCGCAATGACGCGGAGCATCAGCTTGGTGGACTTTTTCAGAAATTCGGCATCCTCTAAAGCGCCGTCCTTTGGGCGAAGATACGCCGTGAGAATATCGGTGAGCTTGGTAAAATCTTTCAGCAAAAATCCGATGCGATGGAAACCGCTGACGGGAATGGGCATCCCCACGCCGTCGATCATATCGTTGAATTTTTTGCAAGATGGAAAATAGAGCTTGATGGTGCAGCCCCGACAGCCCTCGGTCAGCGTTGCCTTGCCGTCTTCAAATTTCAGAGTGGCAGACGGACCTTTCCGAATGAAAAAGCCGATGGAGATACGTTTGTTTTTCACCAACTCACGGGCGTCCTCGTCCACGCGTAACAGCTCGGGGATTGCCCCAAACACGCCGAAAAGATTGCAATGCGCCAATACGGTTTGATTTTTCGTCATATTTTTTCTCCGTTCCGCCGTTCCCACGGCAAGTTAGCTTTCCTCTATTATACCAAAAAAAATCCAAAAAATCAACCCTATGTGTGAAAATTGAGCAGGGAAGACCTTGGGAGGGAAGACCTTGGGAGAGGGTGAACTTCTTGCAAGAAGTTCACCCTCTCCCAAGGTCTTCC
>JAZSMC010000030.1:0-5084 GCA_045535705.1 Eubacteriales bacterium | reverse complement strand
TTGACGCTATAATAAAGCCCCGACTCCAGGTTGACAGAGATCTGCGCTTTGCCCGTCCCCAGGTCAATTTCGTCGATCTGCACCGAGGAAACGTATTCGTTGTCCTTCATTCCCTCAAAGCAAGCCTTCACGTCCCCCATGCGGTTGACACCTTCGGCACAGGCGCACATACTTTGCCGCAGGGATTGGCTGATGCGATGGCTATCGTCCAGTGCAGTGGTCCACTCGGGCAAACGAAGCGTCACTTCTGCCACGGGAAATTCTTCCAACACCAGTCCCAAAATGTGGCGAATGTCCTCTGCGTCCAGTTCCATGCAGCTGATCAACGCCACGGGCACGCCGTACTTTTCTTCCAATTCGTACGCCAGGGAAATGGCGGATTCAGAGGACGGTCTGGCGGAATTGAGAATGACCGCAAAGGGCTTCCCCATCTCCTTCAATTCTCCAACGATCCGTTCCTCGGCTTCCACGTAGGATTCTCTAGGGATCTCCCCGATGGAGCCGTCGGTGGTGATCAGCATCCCGATGGTGGAATGCTCGGTGATCACCTTTCGCGTTCCCATTTCCGCCGCCTGCACAAAGGGCATCGGCTCTTCCTGCCAAGGCGTGCGAACCATGCGCGGCTGTCCGTTTTCCTCGGCTCCCATGGCTTCGGGAATCAGATACCCCACGCAATCGATCATGCGAACCCTCATCTGGGCGTTGTTATCCAAGATCACGGGGACCGCTTCCTCGGGAATGAATTTCGGCTCGGTGGTCATCACCGTCTTTCCCGCCGCCGATTGGGGCAGCTCATCTCTGGCGCGATCACGGGAATACCCCTCCCCAATATTCGGAAGCACCACCGACTCCATAAACTTTTTGATAAACGTAGATTTTCCGCTGCGAACCGGTCCCACCACGCCAACGTAAATATCACCGCCTGTCCGCTCGGCAATATCCTTATAAATTGAATATTCTGGCATTTCCAATCCTCCCATAAAATTCCTCAAGGCGACACCGCAGAGCGACTTCCTTGAATGGTGTTTGGTAATGTATATGGGAATCCGTCTTTTTTTAGAACGAAACCAACAAAAATTTGTCTTACCAAAAGATTTATGTTGCAAAACCGAAGAAAATGTGCTACAATAAAAAAAAGGAAGGTGATCGCTATAAAATTCATATCATGGAACGTCAACGGCTTTCGTTCCTGTCTGGACAAGGGCTTTGCGGAGTTCTTTGACGCGCAAAACGCGGATTTTTTCTGTATCCAAGAAACGAAAATGCAGGCGGGACAAGCCACGTTCGCGCCCGACGGCTATTTTCAATACTGGAACAGCGCCGAGAAAAAGGGATATTCGGGAACCGCAATCTTTACCAAGCACGAGCCGCTGTCGGTTCAATACGGCATCGGCATCCCCGAACACGACACCGAAGGCCGCGCCATCACCTTGGAATACGACGATTTTTATCTTCTCTGCGTCTACACTCCCAACGCCCAACGGGAGCTTGCCCGCTTGGATTACCGCATGGCGTGGGAGGACGCGTTGAGAGAATATATTCTAAAGCTGGATGAGGTGAAGCCCGTGATCTATTGCGGGGATTTGAACGTGGCTCATGAGGAAATTGATTTGAAAAATCCGAAAACCAACCGTTTCAGCGCGGGATTCTCGGATGAGGAGCGTCAAAAGTTTACCGATCTGTTGAGCTGCGGCTTCATCGACACGTTCCGCACGCTCTACCCCGATCGGATCCTATACTCTTGGTGGAGCTATATGTACCACGCCCGTGAAAAGAACGCAGGCTGGCGAATCGACTATTTCGTCGCTTCCAAACGCTTGCGAGATCGGGTGAAGGACAGCTTCATTCTCACCGACGTAATGGGCAGCGACCATTGCCCCGTTGGGATCGAACTGATATAATTCACCGTGGGGTGAGTCAAATACCGAAAAGCATTTGACTCACCCCACGATGATTTTCTCTAATTCGTCTACAGACAGGTAATCGTTGATCGTTTCTCGTTGTTCCTCGGAAACGGTCATGCTTGTTCCGTTCGTAAGATCGCTGAACGTTCCGCACTCCGAGTGATACACAACGCTTTGCTCTTTGGTGTAGAAAATGAAATCGTGATCGCAGTTCACATCCCCATCCGTCCACTCTCCTTGATTCATGCAATTGATCACGTACTGCCTTGCTTCCGAATCCAGCGGTACCTCTTGGGAACCTTCTTCCCAATAGCAAAACTGATCCCACGGCAGATGATAGGTTTTCTCCGCGCAGCCGCAGCAGAAAACATCAATGCTTATGAGGATCATCAACAGAGTCATTCGTTTCATTTCAGCATCTCCTTTTGTCAGACTACAGCCACGCGCTGCAACAGTAAAAATATCAAAGGTATGGTAAAACAAGAAAGTAAATGGGAGATCAACGCCATTCCAGCGGCGGCAGTGGGATCCTTTCCGTAGGCGCTGGGAATTACCACTGTGTTCAGTCCCAGAGGCATTGCCACCGTGCAAACGGTACAGATCACCACCGTGCGATCCAATTTCCAAAAAGCAAACAACGCGATGAAAGCCAATGGGATCAAGATCAATCGAACGGCTGAAACGATATAGATGGTGTGATCTTTGAATACTTTTTTTAAGTCAATTTTTGCGATGGTAACGCCCGTGAGGATCATTGCAATCGGGGACATGCAATCCCCAAGCGTCCCCACCACGGAAGACACCGCCGACGGCAACGGAAGCCCCGTGATCCCGATCACCATTCCCACCAGCATACCGATCAACATGGGATTGAGGAAGCGTTTCAACGCGGAAGGCTTTCCCTTTTGTTCGGTTTTGGGAAGCAACAATTGCGGAACGCCCCACAAATAGATCAAGATCCAAAGGGGCAGCGTGAAGATCAGATACTCCATAAAAATTTCGGGGAACAGCGCCAGAACCACCGAATTTCCCATGAATCCAAAGTTTGCAAACGCCAATCCGTAGGTGAAAATATTTCTCGTGTATTCATCCTTCACGATCCACCTCGGAATCAAAACAGACAGCGGAACCAACACGACCAGCCAAAGCGAACTGAACCCAAACAAGATCCCTGCCGTTTTCAGTTTCTCCGCCGTAAAATTGCTGATAAACGTCCCTGCCACCAAAGCGGGGATAAACACGTTATTTTCCAGCAAAGCCAAAACCTTTGCCGTTCCGTCCGGCAGTACGCCAAATTTAAACAAGCAAAAACCGATCAACATTAATAAAAACAGGAAGATCATCTGATTTCCCGTTGCAAAGAACAAATCCATCTTGCCAACACCTCTATACCGATTATTTGCAACCAAACAAGGAATCGCTCATAATCATTATACCATGTTTTCATCAAAAAAACAAGCCAAACATTCTTTTTTACATAGTTGGCGTTCTTTTTTACATAGTTGGCGCAAATAATAATGCCGCAAAAAATAACAGTATTGACCTGCTCACAACTCCACAATCGACATTCTTCAAGAGATAACAAAAAATGCCCTACGTAAGCAGAGCATTTTTTGCAAGTTTATCCAAAGGTCAAAAATATCTCTTGGAGTTTTGGCGTAAGTGTTTGATATCGTGAGTATCGACGCATAAAGTGTTGCACCAAATTTGCACCAAGATCACACCAACATTCAACGCCTATTCAGCTCAACAAATTGGGTTGGTTTAACTGTTTTTAGCAACCCACTTCTTTGCCCAGACAAATAAGGTTTCAGACATCGGTAAGAAATCAACTATCCCTCCATTTTTTAATTTCAAGAAGGTATCAACAATGACACGTTCATCGTGAAAAGCCACTTGAAGCAATTCTTTTTGATGTTTCATATAAATTCCTGTCTGCTTAAAGATGATTGCCTGCACCACAAAAGATGCGGATTTATAGAGTCCACGCAAAATTTCGCCACTCTTTTCGTGCAACATATTATGCACACATCCATGATAGATATTGCAAGCACCTATTTTGATCGCCCTGTTGACGGCACTTTCGTCAATCACCGACAGTAATTCGTCAAGACTTCCCTTAATCGGTTTTGTGTCATAATAAAACTGGAAGAGGTCGGACGGTTCCCAATGCATAATTTCATCTTTGCCCGAAAGAAATCCGCAAATCAGCTCTCTGTGTGGCAAACTGTCGAGCATTGCATTATAGGCTTGAATATCCTGGGCGGACAGTTGATCCAATATTACGACAATGTCAATATCGCTCGTTTCTGTTGCTTCACCGCGACCATAACTCCCCTGCAAGCCAACAAACCATACACGATTTTCAAAAGTTTTACTTACCTCTTGCAAGAAATTATCCATCCAGGCAGTAATATCTATCACCTTAATCACCTCGTCAAATTCAAGTTTATCTATTAGTTGTATTATACCATAAAAACGGTGAAAAGTAAATAGGACGGCAGAGTTTTTGCAAATTGAACCACCCTTTTTGTAGGGGCGACCATTGGTCGCCCGCGGGCGTGCAATGCACGCCCCTACAAGGTAAAACAACACCCACCGAAAAACGATGGGTGTTGCACCAAATTTGCATCAAGATCACACCAACATTCAACGCCTATTCAGCTCAACAAATTGGAATTTATTGTGCTCCGACATTATAACTGCTTTCGGCAACAATTTCAAAAGGTTCTCTCTTGAAGCAGAAACAATTAACTTGCTCACTCCCCGAAAGCATATTTTCTAAGCGTTTTCTTGTCAAAGGAAATGTAACCATGTCAAGAGCATCCTCTTTTTTGGCCCACATAACCTCCGAACTTTCGTCACTTGTTGTCAATTGCCCACCAATAGCCTTGCACACAAAATCAATATTCACAACATCTTTCTCAATATTCTTGCACAAACCGATGAAACCCATAATTTCCACATCGATGCCCGATTCTTCTTTTATCTCTCGCAGCAATGCATCTTGGAATGATTCACCGGGTTCAACCATACCGCCGGGATATTCCCAACCTCGTCTCGAACTTTTGATTAGCAATATCTCGCCATTGTCATTGGTCACAAGTCCTGCAACTGATACAAAATGTGTGTAGTTCATATTAATCCCTCATCAAATTCAAGTTTATCTAACAGTTACAT
>JAZSMC010000138.1:0-7329 GCA_045535705.1 Eubacteriales bacterium | reverse complement strand
GCCACCTACGTATTACCGCGGCTGCTGGCACGTAGTTAGCCGTGGCTTATTCATATGGTACCGTCATTTTCTTCGTCCCATATAAAAGAAGTTTACAATCCGAAGACCGTCTTCCTTCACGCGGCGTCGCTGGGTCAGGCTTTCGCCCATTGCCCAATATTCCCCACTGCTGCCTCCCGTAGGAGTCTGGACCGTTCTCAGTTCCAATGTGGCCGTTCAACCTCTCAGTCCGGCTACTGATCGTCGGCTTGGTGAGCCGTTACCTCACCAACTACCTAATCAGACGCGAGCTCATCCCTGTGCAATAAATCTTTGGCATAAAAACCATGCGATCTCTATGCGTTATGCGGTATTAGCGTTCGTTTCCAAACGTTATCCCACACACAGGGGCAGATTGCTCACGCGTTACTCACCCGTCCGCCACTAACTCAGGGACCGAAGTCCCCTCGTCCGTTCGACTTGAATGTGTTATGCACGCCGCCAGCGTTCATCCTGAGCCAGGATCAAACTCTCGAAATCATTTTATTAAAACGCAGTTCCCTGCGATCTAACCTGCTTTTCGAGCCTTGCTCTTAGCTTCTTTACTTTTGTTGAGTAGTATTCTCATTTTGAATTGTCGAGATTCGTTCGCACTTACACATATCTCAATATGCTTTGTACTTCATCTCTTGTTGTTCAATTTTCAAAGATCAGCGTCGCGCCTCTTTTCGCGCGACCTTGTTATTATACCACATCTCATTTGCTTTGTCAAGCATTTTTTAAAAGTTTTTTCAACTTTTTTCAAAAATTCTTGTTTTCGGCAAAATTTGATGGGATTTTTGCGCCCTTCATTTGAGCGCCTGCATATTATACCACTTTCATTTTAGTTTGTCAACCCCCTTTTTTATTTTTTTGCATATTTTTTTGAAAATAATCAGAAAATAACAAAAAACGTTTTCCGAAAGGGGAGAAGGCGGATTGATCACCATCTTTTTTCGCACTTTACTGATCTACCTCATCCTGATCGCCACAGTGCGGCTCATGGGGAAACGGCAGATCGGAGAGCTTGAGGTCACGGACTTCGTGACCACACTGATGCTCTCGGAGATCGCCGCTCTGCCCATTACTGACACCAATATTCCCATATCTCACGCTTTGATCCCCATGATCACTTTACTGTTTCTGGAGGTTGCGTCCTCGGTGGTGCTGATCCGCCTGCCAAAGCTGAAAACCCTGGTTTCCGCTCACCCTACCATCATCATTCGTGACGGAACGCTGGATCAATCGGCGTTACGCTCCATCCGCATTTCCATGGAAGAGCTGATGGGCGAGATCCGACAGCAGGGGTATTCGTCCATCGACCAAGTCAACGACGCCATCTTGGAAAAGAACGGAAAGTTTACCATTCTCCCCAAATCGCAGTTTTCCACGCCCACCGTTCAACAACTGGGGATCCACGACCAACAAGATCCTTTGATGCACGTAGTATATTCCGACGGCAAGTGCAATTTCTCGGGTCTTTCCATTATTGAAAAAGACGCGGATTGGCTGAAAAGCGAGCTGGAACGCTTAGGATACGCTACCACGGATCTGTTCTGCGTCACGGCAAACCGCTCGGGAGAGATCTGCGCGATCCCGATGCAAAACCAGAAAGGAGCAAAACGATCATGAAAAGCTTTGTCATTTCCATTGTTCTCGCCGTTCTGATGGGAGGCGGGATCGTTGCAAACGGACTCTATATAAATAATGTAGGAAAGAAAACCGAAGTCATGGTGGAGCAGATCCCAGAGCCTACCCATCCCGACTGCTACACCCAAGCCGAAGCTCTGGAGCAGATCTGGAAAAAGCAAGCCAAAATCGTCCACATTTCCGTGAATCACACCATCGTTGACCGCATTGGAGAGCAGGTTGAAACCTTGGTCGCCTGCGCGGAGTGTGGGGACGTCTACGGCTTCTACACCGCCCGCGCCCTACTCCTGGACGCCCTTGGAGATATGCAACGGTTGGAGAATTTTGGTGCGGTGCTATAAGCTCCATTCAGATCTTCCCCGCGATGGCAAGCTTGAGATCCGAAAGGATCCGCTTCTCCAGTCTGGAAATATAGGATTGCGAGATCCCCAAGCGGTCTGCCACTTCCTTTTGCGTCATTTCATTACCGCCGCCCAATCCGTACCGTAGCTCGATCAGTTCCCGTTCTCTGGGCTCCAACGACGCCACCGCCGTTCGTACTGCCTCTCGTTCCTCTCTCTGCTCCAATTCGTAACTAACGCTGTCCTCGTCGCTTCCCAACACATCCGAAAGCAACAGCTCGTTTCCGTCCCAATCCACGTTCAGAGGCTCATCCATAGACACCTCGCAACGCTGCCCCCCTCGCTTTCGGATATACATCAAAATCTCGTTTTCAATGCAACGGGAAGCGTAAGTCGCCAGCTTAATGCTTTTATCCGACCGAAAGGTATTGATCGCCTTGATCAGCCCCAAGGTTCCGATAGAGATCAGATCCTCGATAGACGTTCCCGTGTTCTCAAACCGCTTGGCGATATACACCACCAATCTTAAATTTCGTTCCACCAACACGTCCCGTGCCTCGGGTTCCTCGATTCGCTCGATCCATTGGCTTTCTTCTTCCCGTTCCAGCGGCGGAGGCAACGTGTCGGGGCCGTTGATGTAAAAGATCCCTCTTTTGGTAACCCTCGCCCACAGCCTTCTCAAAAAAAGTCCGATGCTCTGCCTTGAAAAACACAAACCGTACATATTTCGTTCCTACCTTCTATATAATATTGCGTGTCACTCGATCGGTATCAATGCGTCGAAGCCCTGCGCCCGCTCCCCGAGAGAGATGGGCGCGATCAAATAGTCGGATCGCCGTCGGTCCTTTCCGTCGACCACCGTAAGAGAATCCGGGATGATCGCCGTCAGGATCCCCTCGCCCGTAGCGGTGTGGGCAGGGATCAACCGAATCTTTCTCGCCAATTCGTGATCTTGGGGCATCTCACCCTCTTTGGGAAAATTCTTCGGCAGAATTTCCGTCAGCCTTCTCCGCTCCGCCACGATGACGCTTCTGCCGCTCATGGGATCCCGTAGCAGATTCCCCGAATCCACCATGGCGCGAAGTGTGACTCGGCGTCCGAACAAAACCGCTTCCACCGTGACGCTCCTGGTTTTTCCCGACAGACCGAAAAACATACTGCCCTTGGCAGTGAGAAATCCCGATACCGCCGCCAACACGGCAAACAGCCAGACCGATACGTCGTCCTTGCCCAAGGCGTCCAAAGGAAGCTCCAGACGGTTGAGCCAGGCGTAGAGCGCCGTCATCACGCCGCCGAGGAACACTGACGCCAGCATGTGAACGGCGGTCACCTTGAAGAGAAACCGCGTCCGTTCCCCCTTGGAAGCGAACACGATGAAGCACATCAAAAACGCCGCCGCTACGTCCAGAAGCACGCCCGCCCAACCGTTGATCCCCACCAACAGCGCGATCAACGCATAGATCCCGCCGAACAGCGCCCCTGGGATGGCTCGGCGGCGAAGGATCTTTCTGTGCGTCAGCGCCGCTGTGATCATCAGACACAGCAGATCCATTCCCGTATTCACCAATATGTAAAGATCCGCGTAAACCTCTTGCTCCACGGCATTCCCCCCTTTCCTTCCATCTGTCCCCTATATTATACCGCTTTGGGAGAGATAAATTTGTCGGAATGAGAACTCTCGGTAAATTTTTTTTGGGAATCCTTTACTTTTGCAGAAAAATATGTTATGATATAATAGAATTAGTATGGCTCAGCCAAAATTCCCGCGAGCCAAAAGCAAGGAGTGTCTATGTCACATCTTTCCGTATTCCGAAAAAATCTGGAGCAGGCAGGCTATTCCGCCGCCATCGTTTCGGATAAACTGAATCAATTTTATCTGACCGATTTTGATCTTGACGACGGCTTGGTGCTGGTCACCCTCACCACCGCCCATCTTCTCACCGATTTCCGTTATATTGAAGCGGCACGGGCGCAATGCTCGTCGGACTTTGAGATCCTGACGCCCGACCAAGGACACCTTGCTTGCATCCGCGGTATTTTGGAAGAACAGAAGATCTCCAAGGTCGCAATTGAGGAATCCTCTCTCTCCTACGGGGATTTTCTGCGCTTCGGAGAAAAGCTCCCCGGGATCGCGCTTGAGGGGGGCGCTTCCAAGCTGTTGGAAACCCAACGACGGATCAAGGACGACAAGGAATTGGAATGTATGGCGCGGGCGCAAGCGGTCACCGACGCCGCCTTTGCTCATATCCTGAAGACCATCACCCCTAACATGACCGAGATCGAGGTGGCGCTGGAATTGGAATTCTTTATGCGTCGTCAGGGCGCGGAAGGGCTGGCGTTCAACACCATCGCCGTGTCGGGAAGCGCGTCTTCCCTGCCCCACGGCGTTCCTCGGAACCAAAAGCTGGAAAAGGGCTTTCTCACCATGGATTTCGGCGCCCGCGTGGACGGTTACTGCTCGGACATGACCAGAACCGTTGTCATCGGCACCGCAGACAGTGAAATGAAAAAGCTATACAACACCGTTCTCGCCGCCCAGCTGGCGGCTCTGGACGCTGCGGCAGAGGGGGCGTCCTGCCAAGGATTGGATCGGATCGCCCGTGATATCATCGATGGAAACGATTGCTACAAGGGGACCTTCGGGCATTCTCTTGGTCACGGTGTTGGGCTGTTCATTCACGAGGAGCCCCGTCTTTCAACGAAAGCATCTGCCGACGCAACGCTGCAAAGAGGAAACGTGGTGACCTTTGAGCCGGGGATCTATCTGGAAGGCAAGTACGGCTGTCGCATTGAGGATATGGTTGCCATTCGCCCAGACGGCAGCGTGCTGAACTTCACCCAAAGCCCCAAAGAACTGATCGAGCTGTAAGATATTGAAAGGATCGAAGCATGAATATCATTCCATTTTCACTCCTCGCCTCATCGGAGCGTCTTCCCGTTTTGTTTAACCTGACCGACTGGTGCATCAAGCACTTTCAGCTGTCCCCCGATTCGGTATGGTATTTTCTCACCTACGCCGCGGGCGCGCTTGCCTGCATCCTCATTCCCTACCTCATCGGCAGCATCAACCCCGCCATCCTCATTTCCCGTGAAAGGTATCATGAGGACATCCGTCAATACGGAAGCGGAAACGCGGGCAGTACCAATATGCTCCGCACCTACGGAAAAAAAGCCGCGGCACTCACTTTTGCCTGTGATTTCCTGAAGGCGGTGATCTCCTGCTTTCTGGGACTGTTCATCTGGGAGATGAATGGCTTGGGACTGGCAGGATTCTTCGTGATCTTTGGACATATGTACCCCATTTTTGAAAAATTCAGAGGGGGCAAGGGCGTGGCTTGCCTGTGCGCCGTGGTGCTGATCACCAGCATCTTCACCAACAACTGGATCGCTCCCTTTATTCCCTTCACCTTCATTTTTTTGGCATTGGTATTTCTGGTGGTGGTCATCGGGACGCAGTACGTTTCCATGGGCTCGGTCACGGGCGCCTTTCTCTACCCCGTGATCCTCAAATCTCTATCCAACGGAGAGCAAGCGGGACTTTGCGTGGCAATGGCGGCTTTGAGCGCAGTTTTCGTGATCTTCAAGCATCGTGAAAATCTCAAACGGATCTACAACCGCACCGAATCCAAGATCAATTTCAAGAAGACCTCAAAGAAAAAGATCGAGAACAGCGAGGAAGAGCAATCGTGATCGCCGTACAAAAAGAGCTTCAACAGCTTTTGGCGCTGTGTCTGGAGCATCGGGCGCTGAAAAAAGCGGTCTGCTCAAAGCCCGACGACCGCTGTGAACTGAAGACCGTGTTGTCGGTTCGGCACATCGGCGGTAAGGACGTTCTGCAAGCGGAACGGTTTCTCACCGATAACAAAGCCATACATGAAAATCTACCGCTTGAGGGGATCGGTGGATCCCCTGCCCTTGCCGAGATCCTTGCCTCTCACGGGCAGATCAATCTGCTCACCACGGCAGGAGATTGCGAATACCGTCGCTCTAAAAAGGGGGACGGTGCGGTCCTTCTCGGCGGTGACAAGCTCCGCAAAAAGCTGTCCTCGGGAACCGCGGAAGCCGTGAAGCCCGACGGCAACAACCGCGAAAAAAATCGCATTCTCACGGGTGACGAAGCCTTTTTGAAGCACCTTGGGATCAGCGACCAAAACGGGCGGATCCACGACAAAAAGCAAGCAAAATTCCGTCAGATCAATCGCTTTCTGGAGTTGGTACGGGATTGTCTTCCAAGTCTTCCCAAAACGGACGAGCTTCGCATTTGCGATCTGTGCTGCGGAAAAAGCTATCTCTCCTTCGCGGTCTATCATTATTTCGTCAACGTCCTACACCGAACCGTGCGAATGACGGGGGTGGACTTAAAGCCCGACGTGGTCGCCCACTGCAACGGCGTGGCAAAAGCCTTGGGCTTTGACGGGCTGGAATTTCTCTGCGGCGACGTTTCTCAATACGATACCGCCGAAAAAGTGCATCTGGTGGTGTCGCTCCACGCCTGCGACGTTGCGACCGATCTGGTGCTGGAGCGCGCCGTGAAGTGGAACACCGACGTGATCCTGTCAACTCCCTGCTGTCATCACGAGCTGAACCACAATCTGGATTGCGCCCCCTTTGCATTTATTTCTCAACATTCCATGCTTCGTCAAAAGCTATGTGACGCCGCCACCGACGCCCTTCGCCTGAAGTATCTGGAATCCTGCGGCTACAGCGTCTGCGCGCTGGAGCTGATCGACCCCGAAGAAACACCTAAAAACATTATGCTCCGTGGGTTGCGCCGCCCTGATTTTGATCCTCATTCCGATGCCGCCTTGGAACTTCGGCAAGAGTATGACACCGCTCGCAGTTTTCTGACAGGAGGAAAAAACAATGTCCAACAGCTTCTTTGCCCGTCTGTTCGGGAGTAAGAAAAATCCCAACAGCCCCGCCTACCGTCGGGAAATGGCAGAAAAGATCGCGGGGCACCGCATTCGCTACGTCACTGAAAAGATCAACGGCGTGGATGAAGTCATCGGCAGAGAAGGCAGCGTGGACGTGCGGAACGGTGAATTCATCGTCTTCGCCTCGTCTGAAGTCATTCTCCGCTGCAACGTGGACGACCTGCAAGCCTGGGAGCTGCTCTCCAAGGACGGAGTAGTCGTCACCGCCCCCGACATCGAACACGGCGGAGTTGAGCGCACGATTATTGTGTATTACGTTTATTATAGGTAGTATGGATGGAAGGTCGTGGGCTTTGCCCACACCCGAAGGTCGCGAGGCTCTGCCTCGCGCTCCGCTTAAAACCTTTTTGAAAAAAGGTTTTAAGAATTCCAAAAACTTTCAACGA
>JAZSMC010000137.1:0-5201 GCA_045535705.1 Eubacteriales bacterium | reverse complement strand
CCTTCCAGTATCAGGTGTTTTTGAATAAGAAGCGTTCTTACCGTGAACTGCCCATGCGTTTAGGAGAAACGTCCACGCTGTTCCGCAACGAGGAATCGGGAGAGATGCACGGCTTGATCCGTGTGCGTCAGTTCACCATTTCCGAGGGACATCTGGTGCTTCGCCCCGACCAATTGGCAGAAGAATTTAAAGGATGCTTGGATCTGGCGAAGTACTGCTTGGAAACCTTGGGGCTTTGGGAGGATTGCTCCTTCCGCTTCTCTCAATGGGATCCTGCCCGTACCGATAAGTACGAAGGTACGCCCGAACAGTGGGAAGAAGCCCAAAGCGTCATGAAAAAGCTGTTGGATGAGAACGGCGTGGACTATAAGATCGGCATTGACGAAGCCGCCTTCTACGGACCGAAGCTGGATATTCAGATCAAAAATGTTTTTGGTAAGGAAGACACCATCGTCACCATTCAGATCGATATGCTTCTGGCGAAGAAGTTTGGCATGGAATACGTGGATTCCAACAACCAGATGGTAACGCCCTACATTATCCACCGTACCTCTATGGGATGCTACGAGAGAACGCTGGCACTTCTGATCGAGAAGTACGCAGGCGCGTTCCCGTTGTGGCTGGCTCCCGAGCAGGTTCGGATCCTGCCCATCGGCGACGAGCATATCGACTACGCAAAGGCACTGAAGGAGAAATTGGTTGCCGCAGGTCTGCGCGCCGAGCTTGACGATTCTTCCAACACCATCGGCTATAAGATCCGCGCAACGCAGATGCAAAAGGTTCCTTATATGCTGGTAATTGGAGCCAAGGAGATGGAAACCAACAGCGTGGCTGTTCGTAACCGTACAGGTGAAACCGTTACCAAGACGGTGGATCAGTTCTTGGCTGATGCATTGCTTGAGGTTGCTGAAAAGAGAAAGTAATAGCATAATAAAAGGTCGTAGAGGTATGCGTGTTATCCTTAACGGAGAACACGCAATGAATGGCAACGGTGTTGCATGAATTGACACTGCGTGTCATGAATTGCAGTAAATTGCATGAATTGCCCTGCGGGCATGATATTCGTTGCTATTCAATTCATGGAGGAGGCGGCACGCCGACGAGAAATCATGGCGAAACCAATTCATGATGCGCCAGCATCAATTCATCTATAAAAACGAACAGAGCAAGAATAGAAGGATTTTTCCTTTTACTCTTGCTCTTTCTGTTAGTGATAAGGGTTTGGGCTTAGCCCATATTTGCATTTGACCGATCAAATGCGATGCTTGCACTTTCGTCAAAGTCAAAATTCTCCGCTAAGGACATTACCGATAGCTCCGCGACCTTTTTTCAACCTTCTTCAATCTTTTAGCGAATAAAATAAAAAAATAGAATAAAATCCATTGACAGAAAACCAAGAAAAGGGTATAATGAAGGAAAGAGCTTTTTAAAGAGGAAGAAATCATGGAAAAACTGTTAGAAATTTTGAAATCGTTACATTCCGACGTGGATTTTACCGCCGAGCAGGACTTGATCGGTGACGGGATTCTGGATTCTCTGGACATCGTGACGCTGATCACCGAGATCAATTCGGAGTTTGACGTCAGCATCCCCGCAGAAGAAATTCTACCCGAAAATTTCTGCTCCGCACAAGCTATCTACGATCTGATCCAACGGTTGGACGAGATCTGATATGCAATTTACGTCTTTTTCGTTTTTGCTTCTGGTGGCGCTGGCGCTGACGCTTTACTATCGTTTGCCTAAAGCGAAACGGTGGTGGTGCCTTTTGGGCACGAGCTACTTGTTTTATTTGGGCGCAGGCGCAGATTGCTTGGCGTTTATTCTGTATACGACCGTCATAACTTATTTTACCGCAGTTTGGATGCAGAAAATGAGTGACGGGGAACGCGCCTATCTGGAAGCCCACCGCGAGGAACCAAAAGAAGCACGGAAAGCATACCGTGCCAAGGAAAAGAAGCGTCGGTTTCGCGTGCTGATCGCAGGACTTTTTCTGGGCTTTGGAATGTTGGCGGTGCTGAAGTACACCGCGTTCGTACTATCGGGGATCAACGCGTTGGGAGCGGATCTGGAGATTCCGAATCTGCTGTTGCCTTTGGGGATCTCATTTTACACCTTCCAGTCTATGGGATATTTGATCGACGTTTACCGCGGCAAAGCGGAAGCCGAAAAAAATCCTTTTAAGCTGGCGTTGTTTGTGTCCTTTTTCCCCCAACTGTTGCAAGGTCCCATCAGCCGATTTGGGGATCTGGCTCCTCAATTGTCAGAGGGGCATGATTTCTCTGCCGAAGGGGTGCGCGCGGGACTTGCCCGCGTGGTGTGGGGCTATTTCAAAAAGGTCGTGGTTGCCGATACCGCTATGATCGCGGTTCGGTCGTTGGTTTTGCAAGAAAAAACGGGCGTGTACGTCCTGCTGTTGATCCTTTTGTATTCCGCCGTGATCTACGGAGATTTTACGGGGGGGATCGATATTACCATCGGAATTTCCGAAATGTTCGGGATCAAGCTGAAAGAGAACTTCAACCGTCCTTTTTCGTCTAAAAGCGTGAAGGAATATTGGAACCGTTGGCACATCACCATGGGAAGCTGGTTCACCGACTACGTGTTTTACCCTCTGTCGGTCTGCCGTCCCATGCAGAGCTTTTCCAAGTGGTCGAGAGCGCATTTGGGACAGGCTGTGGGAAAGCGGTTACCCGTTTATTTCGCCACCTCGGTGACTTGGTTCCTCACGGGACTATGGCACGGCGCGGGATGGAATTTTATCGTTTGGGGAATGCTCAACTGCCTTTTGATCTTGGTATCCCAAGAGCTGCAGCCCCTATGGAGCAAATGGCACCAAGCGGCGCCGCGCGTATCCGAAAGCCGTCCTTGGGGCGTGTTTCAGGCAACGAGAACCTTCTTGCTGATGGGATTGATCCGCAGCTTGGACTGTTACCGCAACGTAGGATTGACCTTCCGCCTATGGGGAACCATGTTCACCGAGTTTCGGCTCGGCGAGTTGTTGCGGAGCGGTTGGAGCTCTTTGGGACTGGACGGCGGCGACTGGTTGGTGATCGGAGTGGGTATTTTGGTAATGTTCGTGGCTTCTCAACAGGGAAAGCAAGAACCCATCCGAACGCGATTGGCAAAGCACCCCGTGGCGCTCTGCGGCGTACTCACGGTCGGAGTCTTGGTGATCCTGCTGTTTGGTACTTACGGCATCGGCTATGATGCGGGAGATTTTATTTACGTACAATTTTGATTTGAAAGAAACTGAGATATGAAGAAAAAAATCATCGGTTGCCTTTGCATCGTGTTGGTTGGGGCGTTGACGTTCGGTTTTTTACAACTGCTTCTGATGCCCAAATATATGTCCGAGAACCGAGAGGGCGCGTTGATCGGGGAGTATTATAACGAAATCGCTGCCCACGACGTGCTGTTTCTTGGGGATTGCGAGGTGTACGAGAGCTTCACCCCGCCCACCTTATGGGAAGAATACGGCATCACGTCCTATATTCGGGGAACGCCCCAACAGCTGATCTGGCATTCTTATTATTTATTGGAGGATACGCTCCGACGGGAAACGCCCAAAGCCGTGGTGTACAACGTGTACGCCATGCGCTACGGAGAGCCGCAAAACGAGGCTTATAACCGAATCACGCTGGACGGTATGAAATGGTCTGTTTCCAAGCTTCGCGCCATCAACGCGTCCATGACCGAGGAAGAATCCATGCTATCCTATCTGCTGCCGCTTCTGCGCTATCACAGCCGATGGAAGGAGCTGACGTCGGAGGATTGGAAGTATCTGCTGACCAAGGATCGGGTATCTCACAACGGCTACCTGATGCAAACGGGCGTCAAGCCCATGGAAACGGCGATGGAAGGAACTCCTTTGTTGGATTATTCACTCCCCGAGATTTGTTTTGAATACCTTGAGCGGATGCGGTTGCTTTGCGAGGAAAAGGGAATTGAGTTGATCCTGATGAAGGCACCCACCAATTTCTGGGGCTACTATTGGTACAACGAGTGGAATGAGCAAATCGAGGATTACGCGGCGAAAAACGGTTTGTCCTACTACAATTTTATTCCAGAAGCAGAGGAAATCGGGATCGATTGGAGTACCGACACCTACGACGCGGGAGCGCACTTGAACGTGTACGGCGCGGAAAAGCTGACCTCTTATTTCGGAGCGATTTTACAAGCGGAACACGGATTATCGGATCATCGCGCAGACGGGGAATTATCTGCCGTCTGGACGGAGAAAGTAAAATTATATTATGATGAAAGGAATGGTAAAATACAATGAAAAAGTGGATTGCTGTATTGTTGGCAGCGGTGTGCGTGATAGGACTTTGCGCTTGCAAGGATGAACCCGTAATAGGCGGTGACGAGGAACTGTACGGTTTCGCAGTGGACGGTGTTTTGGTGACTCCCGGCGCAAAGGCAAAGGATGTGTTGGAGGCGTTGAGTTCCCGCAACCCTACCGTTTCCGCCAAAGGCTCTTGCTTGGGAGGCGTGGACGGTGAGGACGTGCGGTACGTATATGAGGGATTTTATATTGAAACGTTTCGCTTGAGCGAGGGACACGAGGATGAAGAAATTCGCTGGGTGTGCTTTACCGACGATTCGGTTGCAACGAAACGGGGAATCAAGATTGGTTCTACCGCGGACGAGGTGAAATCGGCATACGGAATCGACGGAAGTGAGGGCGATTCGATGCTGACTTGTCAAAGCGGCAGTACCGAACTTCGGTTCAAGCTGCGTGACGGCGTGGTGGTCGAAATTTCCTATACCGTGGTCGAGCAGTAAATATATAAAAGGAAGAGTAAAGTGTGCGTTGGTCGCAATTTACTCTTCTTTTTTAGCACTTGGAGCAGAAGTTTACAAAAAGTTAATAAATAAATTCCAAAAAACTCTTTACAAAACGGTTGAAAAGTGATAAAATTTTAGCGTAAGTTTAGCACTCCGAGCCTTTGAGTGCTAAAACTTCAAAAAAAGAAGAAGGAGCGGCGAAAATGGAGCCTCGTGAATTGAGTGATCGAAAAAAGCAAATATTAAAAGCGATCGTCAATGCCCACATTGAGGGCGGCGGCCCCGTCGGCTCCAAAGCGATCTTGCAAAATCAAGGGCTGAACTGCTCGTCCGCCACCATTCGAAACGAGATGGCAGAGCTGGAGGAAATGAAGTCGGAGGCCAAGCGGGTCTTTAGGAAGACAATTTCATCA
>JAZSMC010000106.1:0-10711 GCA_045535705.1 Eubacteriales bacterium | reverse complement strand
GCGTTGACCGTTGCAGAGGTGTCCGAGTTGGTCAACCCGGGAACGGTGTTGATCTATGCTTCAACCGACGTTGGTTCGGGCTACGGTACGGGATTTTTCGTGCGCGAGGATGGGTGCATCGTCACAAATCATCACATCATCGAAGGTGCGAAAAAGATCACCGTGACCTTGTATTCGGGTGAAGAATTAGAGGCGGAAACGCTTTGGTACAGTTCTGCGGACGATCTGGCAGTGATCAAGGTGAACGGAAGCGGCTTTCCAACGCTGAAGATCGGAAATTCGGACGAGGTGAAGGTGGGAGATACCGCCATCGCCATTGGAAACCCCGCAGGCAACCTTTGCCCGTGGACGACAACGCAGGGGATCATTTCGGCGGTGGATCGGGAAGTTACCGTTGAGGGGCTTCATTCCATCGCGGATCTGACCATGCTGCAAACCGACGCCCAGGTGAATCCCGGAAATTCGGGTGGACCTTTGTGCAACGACCGAGGTGAGGTCGTTGGGATCGTGGCGAGAAAAATGACCGATTACGAGGGCTTGGGGCTGGCGATCCCCATCAACGGTGCTATGGAGCTGGTGAACGCGTATTTGAATACGGGAAGCTCGTCGGGCGTGATCTCCTCGGTTTCCAAGGTGCGACCAACCATAGGCATCCAGGCGGCGGCTGTGAAGGCAGGAGATCCGATCACGGATGATTTTTCGTCACCCTGCGATTGCATTTTGGTGGTTTCGGTGACCGCAGGCGGCTCTGCGGACGGCGTTTTGCAGGCAGGAGATCTGATCCTATCCGCCAACGGCAGAGAAGTTACCGATATGAACGATTTGAAGGAGATCCTTTACGCTTGCAAGATGGGAGATACGCTCCGACTTCAAGTGAACCGATTTGGAACGGTTATGGATCTGACAGTGGAGTTTGCCAGCTGAAGATCAATGACACCGTGGTGAAAGGAAACACGGTGTCATTTTCACAGAAATTTTGGAGATGAGGAAATGAAAAGAAGAAACGGTTTTTGGAGATTCTGGAGCGGCAGAAACGGAGCAGACCAACTGTATCAGTGCATGATGTGGGTATTACTGGGGCTGGTGATCCTGAATATGTTTTTTGGAAGCGTTTGGATCTATGCGTTGGAAATTATGCTGCTTGGATGGGCTACTTACCGCGCCATGTCGAGAAATCTTTATCAACGACAGAAAGAGAATCAAGCGTTTTTGAGATTCTTTTCGAGGATCGGGAAATGGTTTCGGCGTTTGGGCAATCGATGGCGGGATCGGAAGACGCACGTTTACAAAAGGTGTCCGAAATGCAAAAATTATTTGAGATTACCCAAGATCAAGGGCGAGCATACCGTTTGTTGCCCATGCTGCAGCCATCGATTTGGAGTCGATATTTGATAATTGAATAAAATTCAAGTAAAAAAGCGAAAAGGACTTGACAAAACCGGGCGTTTGTGGTAAACTATTGTAGTCAAAGATGCGGAAGTGGCGGAACTGGCAGACGCGCACGTTTGAGGGGCGTGTGGTTCACACCGTACGGGTTCAAGTCCCGTTTTCCGCACCAATAAAAGACGGGTAGGCAATCGCCTACCCGTCTTTTGTTGTGCGAAACGGGCGGAACCCGTACCTCCGTTTGCGGTTTCGCTTGCGGCGAAATGCCGACGGAGTCGGAAAGAAAACGGAATCACGCCGTAAATGGCTTTCCCAATTATGCAATCGTGGGACGGCGTTTGTACGGAGTTCAAGTCCCGTTTTCGCGGTGCGAAACGGCGGAATCCATACCCTCGCTGTGGTTTCGCTTGCGGCGAAATGCCGACGGAGTCGGAAAGAAAACGGAATCACGCCGTAAATGGCTTTCCCAATTATGCAATCGTGGGACGGCGTTTGTACGGAGTTCAAGTCCCTCTTTCGCGGTGCAGAACGGGTGGGTTTCGCACCTTTTTTACGGCTTCGCTTACGGACTGATGAAAAGTGATACGATAATATTTAGAGCTGCTATACCGTTTTATTTGTATTTCATAATCACACCGCAAGCAATTTTTGTTCCGCTGTTGCCTGCGGGTTGGGTTTTGAAGTCGTCGGGAGCGTCGTGGAGAACGATCGTCTTGCCCAATATTTCATTGACCGTGAATCTGTCGATCAGCACCGCAGAAAACGCCATCCCGTTTGCGCCAAATATAGGGGGAAGATCTCCTGCGTGGTAGGGATGTGGGCAGGCGTGTGGATTGAAATGCGACCCCGTGTTCTTGAACGGATCGTTGGTGTTTCCCGTACAGGAGCTGCCGTCATGGATGTGAAAACCGAATACGGAACTGTTACATCTTCCGTTGTCTTTTGGAAGTCCCATCATTTCCGTAACCACCAATACGCCGCGTGCGGTCTGATAAAAACGCGTCATGCCGCTGACGGTTGGATGTGCCGCGTCACCTTGGATCTTTGCGATTGCCTGTGGACGTTGGGCAAGCAGATCGGAATAGCTTGCGTCATAGCTGTCGTTGTGCATCGTTTACCTCACATATCTTTTTTGACAGTATATGCTGAAATTCAAACAGGTGACAAAAAACACCCCTCTGCCGTGAGAGGGATGTTTTCGTGAATTTATTTTGTTTTGGAGCTTAACTTGTTCAGCAGCCAAATGGTTCCAATGATCACCAGCGTGACCGCGAAGATTCCAAGCATTCCTTTTCCCATGATGGGAAGCGTTTCCTTGAGAGATTCAAAATTCATAATATTCTCCGTTCTGCCGTGAAAGCATATCTAAAAGTGGATTTCGATTATTTTACCAAGGTGAGGATCAAGCCGCCCGCAATGACCGAGGCGATCTGTCCGGACACGTTGACGCCGATGGAGTGCATCAGCAGGAAGTTTTGATTGTCTTCTTGAAGTCCCAGCTTGTGAACCACGCGGGCAGACATGGGGAACGCGGAGATTCCCGCTGCACCGATCATTGTTTTGATGGCAAAGTAGATCAGCAGTCCACCGATGATCCACATGACCACGTGTTGCCAGGTGATATTTGTTACGTTTGAAAATAGTTCTGCCACAGTCGTTCTCCTTTTTTTCGCGATTTGAATCTATTACAACATAAAACAGGAAGAAAAGTCAATGCTTTTTTGTCGTGAAATTGATTTTTTTGGGTGAAGAAAAGACATTCATCGTGTTATAAGGGATTCTGAACCCAAACACGCGCAAACAACAAAAGCTTGAAGTGAGAAGTTGGCGCGTGTTCTTGGCGTAAAAGCGGCAAGCCGCTTTTCGCTGGGTTCATCATCGTGAGCGTTGCAAACAAAAATAGCAGATAGCACTTTGTGCGATTGGGAAGGACGTAAGGGATTCTGAACCCAAACACGCGCAGACAACAAAAGCTTAAAGTGAGAAGTTGGCGCGTGTTCTTGGCGTAAAAGCGGCAAGCCGCTTTTCGCTGGGTTCATCATCGTGAGCGTTGCAAACAAAAATAGCAGATAGCACTTTGTGCTATCTGCTATTTTTGGCGCAGCGTAAGGGATTCGAACCCCCGACCTTTTGGTTCGTAGCCAAACACTCTATCCAGCTGAGCTAACGCCGCATGTACTCTCGAAATCGTACTCGCATATTATATCACCTTTTTCTTGATTTGTCAACCCTTTTTTGAAAAAATAATTAAAAAAATTTTCACTCAGTTTAAAACGAATTTTTCGGGAATTTTTTGTGGATTGGCTTTTTTTTGATTTTGAGAAAATTGTTTTTTCGCTATACAAGCATACAAATTTAAATCGTAATTGAATTTTTATTTATGAAAACCGTTGACAAATCGGCGCGGGAATGATATAATAAATGTAATCTGATTTGAAAACTCGAATACGATCCAAAAGCGTTTATTTGAATGGGAACCATGAAAGAAAATCGTTTGTCACGGAAAACAAATCAAACAATCGGGAGTTGGCTTTTGTGCTTTGCCGCCGTCGGCTTGGTGTACGGTGCGATGTTCGCCTGTGGGATCACCTGTCCCATTCGATTCCTGATGGGAATCTCTTGCCCCGGATGCGGAATGACCAGGGCGTGTCTTTCGGTGCTTCGTCTGGATTTTCGGAGCGCGTTTGCTTACCATCCCCTTTGGGTGTTGTTGGTTCCGTGGACGATTGCGGCGTGGTTCGCTCACCGACGTGGAAAAAAGCGGTTGCTTGATGCATTGTTGATCGGGGCGGCTGTTCTGATGATCGCAGTCTATGCGTATCGGCTTTCCGTTGGTTCCGAGATCGTGGTATTTGCCCCTGCCGATGGATGGATCGTAAGAAGTTTTCGGACATTATTCAAAATTTAAAGATCACTGAAGGAGTATCACCATGAAAACCAATCGTTCACTGTTTAAGTATATTTTGTTCAACCTTCTCACCTGTGGAATTTACGACCTGTTTTTTATTCACAACCTTGCCAAGGACGTCAACGAGATGTGTGATGGTGACGGACGTCACACAAGGGGGCTGTTCGGGTATTTGGTGCTTTCGGTGCTGACCTGTGGAATTTATTCCCTTGTATGGTGGTATGGCTTGGCAAACAGATTGCGTAGAAATTCCCGCAGATACCGTTGTCACATTATTGAGGACGGCTCGCACTTCCTGTGCTGGAGCTTGTTTGGTTTGTTCCTTTGCGGCGTCGGTCCTTTCGTGGCTATCCATATCGTGCTTCGCAATACCAACGAGCTGGCGGAGGGATACAACAAGATGCGTTCCAACCGTTTGGCTTATATGCTGAACAATCTGATCGGATACTGATACCAACAAAAGAAATAAAAGAAGAAGTCCATCGGCGTGATGGACTTCTTTTCTCATTTCTTCAACAGATCCTGCGCGTTAAAATCTACGGAATATACGATCTTGGCGGCGCCTTTCACGGGAACGGGGCAGGAGATCGAAAAATTTTTCTCCTCTCCTGCGCCGAATTCTTCAAAGAACCATTCGCAGCCCCCGCCGAGGATCTTGTTTTCAGGGCTCAAAAATTGATAGTGGAGCGCGTAAGAATACAGGGGACAATCGTACTTGTTTTTCAGCTTTCCGTTGAGTTTTGGCGGTTGAGATCTGCGATCCATGGAGATCTTCTCCATAGAAATATGCTTCATCAAAGGGAGCGACAGACGGCTGAACTGCTCCGCTTTGGCGTAAGCGGAAACGTGTGCCACGCTGTTTCCGCGGATTCTTCTGGTAAATCCGTAATGAAAGATCCCGTTGGGGTCGATGCAGTTGACCTGATCTTCCACGGTGGTGATGATCTTACCGTTCTGATCCTTCAATCGGACGTCCACCTTGGTGTTCCACGCCATATGCGTGGCGTTGGGATTGTGAATATCCAAGCCAAAGGTCAAGTCAAAGCTATCTCCGCTCCGATTGCCAGACGTGCCACCCATGCCCAGGATCTTCAGCGGATGGATCTCGTCCGGGGGTGTGGTCAGCTCGGTGAGGATGTTCTGGAAGGAGTCGTAATATTTCCACGCGTAGGTGGTGTCCGGATTCCGACTGCCCATGTAGGCGAATTCCAGCAGCGAAAATACGAAGGATTGGAAATATTCCATCAGCTGGGGAACTGCCTTGGCGTCCACAGCCACGGCAAAGCAGGAGCTCCAATAAGCGCGCGAGGTCAGACCGAAATTGCAGCCGTATTTCTCCTCGTACTTTCGAAACGCATCTCCGTCGGGGGCGCGGAAAGCATCCAATATCGCTTTTGCGATCTCATCACCAACGGCGGGGGCGCAGAACCGAAGGTAGAAATTTTCGGCGGAAGCCCACTCCCAGCCTTGGGTTTTGGCTTCCATCAGGATCGCGAAGGAATATTGCTCTTTCATGTTGAGGTCGGGGAGCAGATTTGCCAGATCCATTTCCCGACGTGCCTGAACGGGCAGCGTTCGGGAGAGGAACGCGCTGATATTTCTGGCAATTTCCCCCGCGCTTTTGCCCGCGATTTCCTTGTGATCGGCTTGAATCATTTTTTTATCCGTCCTTTCCGAACAAAATTGAAAAAAACTATTGTTTTTTGGAACGAAATGCTGTATAATAAATAGGTTGTGTGGTGGTTGAATGGTTGATATCCTCATTTATTATACACCATTTTGACCGATTTCGCAAGATAAAAGTTTAAATTGGGCGGCGTTTTTTTCGCGTTTTGCAAAAAAACGCAGAAAGGATCCGGAAAATGTATCGGATTTTGAAGAAAAGAGAATTGAATCCAACGGTGACGCTGATGGAGATCGAAGCTCCGGCCGTGGCGAAGAAGGCGCAGCCTGGGCAGTTTATCATTCTGCGTACCGACGAAAACGGAGAGCGGATCCCCCTGACCGTAGCGGATTATGACCGTGAGCGCGGAAGTGTCACGATCATTTTTCAGGTGGTAGGATCCACTACCGAAAAACTGAATCACCTGCAAGAAGGAGATTGCCTTCAAGATTTTGTTGGACCGTTGGGACGCGCCACCAACACCGAGGGCAAGCGCAAGGTTGCGGTGGTCGGTGGCGGCGTTGGGTGTGCCATCGCCTATCCCGTGGCAAAGAAGTTTTTTGAGAACGGTACCGAGGTTCATACGGTGGCAGGCTTCCGCACTGCCGATCTTGTGATCCTGGAGGATGAATTCGAGGCGGTTTCCAACCGCTTCGTAAAGATGTCCGACGACGGAAGCTGGGGAGAGAAGGGGCTGGTGACCGATGCGTTGCGCCGTTTGATCGAGAGTGGAGAGCAGTACGACGAGGTCATCACCATCGGACCTCTCCCAATGATGAAATTCGTTTGTAAACTGACCAAGGAATTTGAGATCCCCACCGTGGCGTCCATGAATCCCATCATGATCGACGGAACTGGGATGTGCGGCGGATGCCGCTTGACGGTTGGTGGCGAAACCAAGTTTGCTTGCGTGGACGGTCCCGAATTTGACGGTCATCTGATCGATTTTGACGAAGCCATGGCGCGCTCGTCCATGTACCGTCCTTTTGAGCGCCACGCCCATGAGGAAACCTGCAATCTGTTTCGGCAGGAGGTGAAGTGATATGCCCAATATGAATCCAAAAAAGAATCCCATGCCGTCGCAGGATCCTGCGGTTCGCCGTCGGAATTTTGACGAGGTGGCTTTGGGTTACACCGAGCAAATGGCAATAGACGAGGCGGAACGGTGCCTCAATTGCAAGAATATGCCCTGCGTTTCGGGCTGTCCCGTCGGGATTGCCATTCCCAATTTTATTCAGAAGGTGAAGGTGGGAGAATTTGAGGAAGCCTATCGCATCATCACCGAGTCTTCCTCTTTGCCTGCCGTTTGCGGCAGAGTCTGCCCCCAGGAATCTCAGTGCGAGGGAAAATGCGTGCGCGGGATCAAGGGAGAACCCGTGGGGATCGGGCGGTTGGAGCGATTCGTGGCGGATTATCACAACGCCAACGAAACGGGAGAACCGCAAAAGGCAATCTCCAACGGGCGGAAGGTTGCTGTTGTTGGCTCGGGGCCTTCAGGCTTGACTTGCGCGGGCGATCTTGCCAAGAAGGGCTACGACGTCACTGTGTTTGAAGCCTTGCATACCGCGGGAGGGGTGTTGGTTTACGGGATCCCCGAATTCCGTTTGCCGAAAGCCATCGTCGCAAAGGAGATCGACACCCTGAAAAAGCTGGGTGTGAAGATCGAAGTCAATACCGTGGTGGGAAAGACCGTTTCTGTGGACGAATTGATGAAAGAGCAGGGCTTTGAAGCCGTGTTCATCGGTTCTGGAGCCGGACTTCCCAGATTTATGAAGATTCCGGGCGAGAATCTGAAGGGTGTGTATTCTGCAAATGAATTTCTCACCCGTGTCAACCTGATGAAGGCGTATTTGCCCGAAAGCAACACCCCCATTCAAAAAGCCAAGCGGGTGGTGGTGGTCGGCGGCGGCAACGTAGCCATGGACGCAGCCAGAAGTGCCATGCGGTTGGGGGCGGAAAAGGTGTATATCGTTTACCGCCGCTCCATGAGCGAGCTTCCAGCACGTCACGAGGAAGTGGAGCACGCCATGGAGGAAGGGATCGAATTCATGGTCCTCAATAACCCCGTGGAGATCTTGGGGGATGAAAACGGATTCGTTCGTGGTGTCAAATGCGTATGTATGAATCTGGGCGAGCCGGACGCGTCGGGCAGACGTAGTCCCGTGGAAGTTCCGGATTCCGAATTCGTGCTGGAATGTGACTGCGTGATCATGTCCATCGGAACTTCTCCCAACCCGTTGATCAAATCAACCACGGAGGGGCTGGAAGTGAACCGCCGAGGTGGGATCGTAGTGGAAGAAAACACGGGTAAGACCTCGCTGGATGGAGTTTACGCAGGGGGCGATGCCGTGACGGGAGCCGCCACCGTGATCCTTGCCATGGGAGCGGGGAAGACCGCGGCGCGTGCGATTGACGAATTTTTTGAAAAAAAATGAGATTTTCTTCTGTTTTTTTTCAAAAAAAGAATTGACAAGGTGAAAGATTTATAGTATAATATTTCACATGAAAGGCAAGAAATTCGGAAAAACAAGAAAAAACACGTTTTTTTTGAATGATTTTCAATTTTTCTTGCAAATTTCTGAATTTTATTTCTATACATAGGAGGGAAATCCAATGGCAATCAAAAACGCTTATCTTTTGAAGGTGATCGAGGACGTAAAACGCCGCAATCCCGGTGAGGCTGAATTCCATCAGACCGTGACTGAGGTGCTGGAATCCTTGGAGCCTGTTGTAGAGCAGAGTCCCATTTACATCGAAAAGGGAATCATCGACATGATGGTTGAGCCCGAGCGCATCATCAAGTTCCGCGTTCCGTGGGTTGACGATCAGGGCAACGTGCAGGTGAACCGCGGCTTCCGCGTACAGTTCAACAGCGCAATCGGTCCTTACAAGGGCGGACTTCGTTTCCACCCCTCTGTAAACGAGAGCATCATCAAGTTCTTGGGCTTTGAGCAGACCTTCAAGAACTCACTCACCGGTCTGCCTATGGGCGGCGGTAAGGGTGGATCTGACTTCGATCCCACCGGCAAGTCCGATGGAGAAGTGATGCGCTTCTGCCAGAGCTTCATGACCGAGCTTTCCAAGCATATCGGCGCAGACACCGACGTACCCGCAGGCGACATCGGCGTTGGCGCGCGTGAGATCGGCTATCTCTACGGTCAGTATAAGAGATTACGCAACGAGTTTACCGGCGTTCTGACCGGTAAGGGACGCGCGTACGGCGGCTCTCTCATCCGTCCCGAAGCTACCGGTTACGGAGCGGTTTACTATGCGGTTGAATTGCTCAAGACCTACGGCGAGAGCATTGAGGGCAAGACCTTTGCGGTTTCCGGATTCGGAAACGTTGCTTGGGGTACCGTTCAGAAGATCACCGAGCTGGGTGGTAAGGTCGTTACCATCTCCGGTCCCGACGGTTACATCTACGATAAGGACGGCGTGAACACCAAGGAAAAGATCGATTTCATGCTGGAGATGCGCGCATCCTGCCGCAACAAGGTGCAGGATTATGCGGATAAGTTCGGCGTACCCTTCTTTGCAGGCAAGAAGCCTTGGGGCGAGAAGGTTGACGTGATCATGCCTTGCGCTACGCAGAACGAGGTTCGTATGGAAGACGCAGTACAGATCGTTGCAAACGGCGTGAAGTACTACGTTGAGGTTTCCAATATGCCCACCACAAACGAGGCAATTGCATACCTGAAGGCAAACAACGTGATCGTTGCTCCTTCCAAGGCAGTAAACGCAGGCGGCGTGGCAGTTTCCGGCTTGGAAATGTCCCAGAACTCCATGCGTTACAGCTGGACTTCCGAGGAGGTTGACGCAAAGCTGCAGCAGATCATGAAGGACATCTATGCAAGCTCCGTTGCCGCTGCAAAGAAGTACGGCATGGAAGGCGACCTGGTTGCAGGCGCGAACATCGCAGGCTTCCTCAAGGTTGCAGACGCTATGCTGGCTTACGGTGTGGTTTGATCCGACATTAAACATCTTATAACAAAAAGGCGTTCGCGATTTCGCGAACTCCTTTCGTTTATCCCAAAGTAATGATAACCAACTCGTTGTCGTTGAAAATACGGGGAATGGACGTATGATCTCCAAGTCCGCGGCTGATGACGCAATTTCCGTTGTGGATCCCCGAGGTGTATTTTGGGAAGATCCCTTGCCCGGGGGCGAAGACGCCGTGTCCGAAGATGCGCCACTGACCGCCGTGGGCGTGACCGCATACCGTTAGATCCATTCCAAGATCTGCAATTTTGGGGATGTATTCGGGATGATGACAGAGCAGTATTTTTAACCCGTCCCCCGAAAGCTGACGAAATTCGGCAAGCGCTTGGGCGTTTGGCTCGTTGATCTTTCCGTTCAATCCCGAACCAAGGGCGCAGACGGTCATGCCGTCTTTTTGGATCCATTCGTCGTTGAGGAAGACCGCTCCCGTGCTTGCCACGGCGCGTTTGTATTGATCGGGGATTGGAACGGGTACGGGGTGTGTGAAATGATTCCCTCTGTGATAACATTTCACCTCGTGATTGCCTGGGGAGTAATAGGTTGGAGCAATGGCAACACATTCCCGTAAAAACTGTAGCGCGTTGTCGGCGCCCAGATTGATCTGCTCGTCGTCGGTCAGATCTCCGGGGATCAGGATCAAGTCGGGGGATTCCTTTTTCAAAGCGTCCACCACACGTTGATAGGGATTGTCGTGCAGATCGGATGCCAGGGCGATCCGCAGAGGCTTTTGCAGCTTTTTGCAAGGGACATCGTAG
>JAZSMC010000032.1:0-19067 GCA_045535705.1 Eubacteriales bacterium | reverse complement strand
CATAATCCTTGCGGAACACCATATAGCAGAGCTTTCCGTTTTCATCGACGATGGGCAGGGAGTTCAATTTGTTATCCCAAATAATGTCGTTTGCTTCTTTGAGAGTGGTTCCTTCCTTCGCCCAGATCAGCTTTTCAAAGGGAGTCATGAAGGTGGACACCTTGGTGGAAAGCTCCATGCGGCTCACGCGGTAATCTCTACCCGTCACGATGCCCAGCAACTTACCGTTTGCCGTGCCGTCATCGGTCACCGCAATGGTGGAATGTCCCTTTTCCGCCTTCAGCGCCAGCACGTCCGCCAGCGTTGCGTCGGGAGTGATATTGGAATCGCTGATCACAAAGCCTGCCTTGTGGTTCTTTGCGCGCTTCACCATAGCCGCCTCGTCCTCAATGGACTGAGAGCCGTAAATGAACGCAACGCCGCCCTCTTTTGCCAGCGCGACCGCCAAACGGTCACCCGAAACCGACTGCATGATCGCCGAAACCATAGGGATATTCATCGTGATCGCAGACTTCTCTCCCTTGCGGTATTTCACCAGGGGAGTGCTCAAGCTCACGTTTGCGGGGATGCACTCGCTGGACGAATAACCGGGGATCAGAAGGTATTCGTTAAAGGTGTGGGAAGGTTCGTTCAAAAAAACAGCCATGGTATTTTCCTCCGTTTTTTAGTAAAAAAGCCCTGCCGAGCCGACAAGACCTGTTTTTGATGATGCGAAATGCGTTTGAAAAGGGCACGTCCCGTTGACCGCCGCATCAACAAAACAACTCCATATTTATATTTGATATATTATATCACACTCGTTTTTGTTTGTCAAGATTTTTTCTCAAAAAAAAGCGTGGAACATTTTGATTTTTTATGAAAAAAAGGCGCTTTTGAAACGCCTTTTTTCACATATCAATTCAGAACCAAGAAAGAAAGATCTTCACCAACCGCACCAGCGCCGCGAAAGTCAGCCAAACCAGTGCAAACGCGATCACCAGAGCGAACAGAGAGAACACCCGAATGTTCATCAGCGTCAGCCAAGAGAGGACCTTTGGAGCGACAGGCGTCCAGAACAACGCGCAGGTAGCGATCAAAAGCACCACGCAGTAAATGGGGAATGCGCTGACGCTGCCCTTGATATCCTTGGGACTCAAGGAAATATGCAACGCCACCGAAAGGATGATCAGAAGTCCGATGCTGCTTTTCAGCCAATCGGCTCGAAACGCGTCGGGAATTCCTCGGATCAGCACGAAAATACCGCCTGCCACCTCTTTGAAGGGCAAAACAGCCTCTCCCGCGGGAAGCAACGCAGACGTGCTCGCCAGATACTCCGTCCAAAGCGTCGGGAAGCACAGCCAAAGCGTCAACACCATCACGCCCAGACCGCTGAACAACGGTCCCATGCCAACGAACAGATTTCCAAACCTCGCCCAAAGATTCCGCTTGGAATAGCTATGCTCCACGTAGCCGTACACACCGTTGGTGGGCTTGGGATTCCATAGCTTCATCCCCGTGATACGATGTCCGAACAGCTTGCACATGATCGCGTGTCCCAGCTCGTGAACGGGGGTGCCGATAATGGACGTGATATAAAACCACACCTTTGAGCCCGATCCGATCAGACGGGCAAACCAACGGGAGATCAGATGGATCAGCAGACCGCAGGCGATCAGGATCCCCAGCGTCCCCAAAAACAATTTTAACCAATAAAGCAAAAATTCAACGATGACCATACTTAATTCCTTTCTTTTTTCGCGCTTTCATTCTGAAACAGCTTCGCGGGATCCACCAATGAAAGTCCGCACCGTCCGCACGGTACGGAAAGATCCCAATTGTTGAGATTTCCGCAAGCCGCACACAGATATCCCCCCGAAAGATCATCGTGTGGATCTCTCGCGCCTTCGGAATACCGACGGGCAGGGCGACAGCATCGCTCGGGGTCCCGAACGGGATACGGCAAGCCCGACAGCTTGCAAACGTGAGTCCCCTCGTAATAATAGAGATAAAATCCGGGCTTCTGCTCAAAGCGGAGCCGACGGCGCTTTCCCTTTTCGTCGCGGATCACCAGGTAGGTGTTCAGCCGAAAATCGTAATTGACGGGATTCCCCGCTCCCGGATCGGCAGAGGGCGTATAAGAATGGGAAAGTCCCGATTCCGCCACCGCACCTTCCACCCCTCGTTGAGTGAAAAACTTCCAAAGGCGAAACAGAAAAAAGCCCACGGCGGCGGCAACCAGCATCCAAAGCAACAGTCGCCAGCCAACGATCCTGCGCTGAGGGGGGTAGGTCTGGTGGGAGTCGTTATAAAACCACGCGCCAAAGCCAAACGCCGCCAACCACAAAGCGAAGCCCGTCAATTGCAACAGGCGACGCCGCAGGACGTATGATCTCAAATCCCGATTTTCCTCGGGAATCCTTCGTTTCATAGCCATTCCATCCTCAAAAATTTCCGTATCGGATCATTACCATTTTATCATATCATTGAATTTTTGTCAAGTCCTTCTTCCTTTTTCATCTGCTTCAAATGTCGTATATTTTGTCTTATACGACATTTTTAGCGTGATCATGCGACATTTTCACAGATAAAGTGTTTTATTTTTTTCAAAAACCACAAGATGTTGATATTTTTTTTAAAAAAATGTATTGACAAAAAAAAACAAATCTGGTAAAATAAAATCGGTATTTTTTGGAAAGGAGCGTGATCGTCATCGCAGCCAATCGTCGGCGCCGTCGGCGCCGTGTGCGAAAAAGCACTCTTTTCCTGCTCCTGTTTCTCCTCGCCGCTCTGCTGGTATCCTGCACGGCAGGCAATAATTCAGTTTGGATCCGCAGCTTGCTGGGGACCGACGTGGCGGCGTATCGGGCCGAGTCGGTTACGGCGACCTTGGATCAAGACGGTGAAACCGCAGAGGAACTGACCGACGTGATGGAATGTTTTCTGTCGAGTTCGGTGTATTTAGAGGAATTTCAAAACGGGAATCAAGCGCTTCGTCTTTATCGGGACGAGCTTCTCAACGATCTGATGCGTCGCAACTACGGAGCCTACGTTGGCAATCCTACCCTGTGCGCCGCCGTCAGCCGATTCTATCCGCAAATGTCAGCGTCGGTTCTGATCCCTGCGAGTGATCTTGAAGCCGCCGCTTCCCATTGTCTGGGGCTCTCCTCGGTGTCCAATGGCAACGGTAAGAACGTTTCCTATCTTCCTCGCGCGGCTTGTTACATCCCCCCCCTGCAAGCCCGCGCACTGACCGTTCATACGACGGTTCTTTCGCTGGAAGAAACAGAAAACACTTATCGGCTCTCTTTTAAACTTGAGGACACCGAGGGGCAGTCCGCTTGTTACCGCGCAATGTTCGTGAAGCGGGACGGCGGAACTCCCTATCTCAAAGCCTTGACGGCAATTTAATCCAAAAAACACCGCAAGAGTCTTGATTTCTTGCGGTGTTTGCGGTATAATGGTGTTATGACCTCAACAATCAAAGGAGATCGTTATGCAAGCAAACAGTTTGGCGATCCTGCTGGCAGTTTATGAACCGCGAGAGGATTGGCTGATCCAACTTCTGGACTCTCTCAATGCGCAAACCTATCCCAATCTGAAGTTATACGTGCGGGAGGATCGCTCCCCCACTTATTCCTACGCCCGTTTGCAAGAGCTTTTGGCAGCTCACGTCACGGCGTTTCCTTGGGAACTGCACCAAAACCAACAAAATATGGGCTCTAACAAAACCTTTGAGGCGTTGGTTCGGGATTGCTCCGAGGATCTGGTGGCGTTCTGCGACCAGGACGACGTGTGGCTCCCCGACAAGCTGAAAAACGGCGTGGAGCTATTGAAAAACAGTCCACTCTCCCCCACCTTGGTCTGCTCCGAGCTGCGGGTGATCGACGGGGACGGAAACGTGATCTCCCCCGACATGGCGCACCACCGCCATCGCCACGTCTTTTTGCGAGGAACGGGCTTGGCGCCTACGCTGTTCACAAGAAACTTTGTGGTTGGATGCACCGTGATCCTACCGAGAGAGCGAGTGGCTTCCTATCTTCCCTTCCCCAAGGAAGCGGTCCACGACCACTACATCGCGTTCCGCGCGGCGCTGGACGGCGCCCTGGACTATCTCCCCGAGCCGCAAATTTTGTACCGCGTTTACGGCGGCAACCAGACCGGCGTGATGACGGGGGTGACCACCAAAGCCGACTATTACCGCGAGCGGATCCAGGTTTATTCCGATCGCGTGGATGCGTTTGCGACTTACGCCCCCGACCTGCCCGAATTGAAGGAACTGCAAGCGTACTGCACCGCAAGAAAACAAAATTTCAACCGCGAAAAGGGCGGAGTGTCCGCGCTTTGGCGTTTGCGGAAATGCAATCCCACCACCACGCTGTTTGAATTGGTGGCGTTGCGGCTTCCCAATCCCATTTTCCGTCTTGCCATCCGCATGATCCAAAAAAGAATGATATGAAATTGGAAAAAGGACCATTTTTTCAGAAAAACGGAGCAGTTTGCTGACAAAGTATATTTTTCAGAACAAAGATAGCAAAACACACAATCGTTGCACTTTTATGAGCCTCCCTCCGAGAGGGAGGGGGACCACGGAGTGGTGGAAGGAGCCTGCGCTACTAAAAAAAAAATAACGCAAAACATATATTTCATAATACCGCATTCTCCTTCAGTCTCGCTTCGCGAGCCAGCTCCCTCCCAGAGGGAGCCTTATGTTTGTGCAAATTTCCTATCTTGGAGTTACAAATAAGATTTGTCAGTAGTTTGAGCCATTTTTTTAGAAAAACGGCTCTTTTTTATCCAAAAAGCGTTAATTCTACGAATCGTAGAGAAAAACTTAAAAAAATCCCCCTGCGTGAGGGGTTGCTCGTGACGCGGCGTAATGCTGTATAATAGAGCCGAAGGAGGTGAAAAGCTATGTCACAAAACCAAAAATTTTACACGACGGGAGAGATCGCCAAGCTCTGCGGCGTATCCGTGAGAACGGTTCAATACTACGATGACCGTGAAATCCTGACCCCCAGCGAATTGAGCGAGGGCGGGCGCAGACTTTACACAGAGAGTGATCTGAAGCGGATGCACGTGATCTGTTTTCTGCGTGAAGCGGGACTTCCCATTAACAGCATCTCAAAGCTGTTTGCGGAAGAAAAACCGGAAAGCATCATTTCGATCCTGCTGGAGCAACAGGAACAGGTTGTTCAAGAAGAACTCTCCGAGCGCCAAGCCCAGCTTGATCTGATCGAGGGCATCAAGCGCGAGCTGAAGGAGATCGATTCTTTTTCCGTCGAATCCATCGGTGATATAGCACGTATCATGAAACAAAAAAGTAAGCTCACAAAAATGCGTTGGACGATGATCCTGACCGGGATCCCCGTAACCGTGCTGCAATGGGTATCCATCATCTTATGGATCACAAAAGGCTTTTGGTATCTCTTTCCCGTTTGGGTTGCGGTTGCGATCCCCTGGGGAATCGGAATATCCATCTACTATTTCAGAAACGCGGCGTATATCTGCCCCCAATGTCACGAAGTGTTCCAACCCAAATTCAAGGAGACTTTTTGGGCATATCACACGCCCAAAATGCGCCGCTTGACCTGCCCCAAGTGCGGGCGCCGCGGACTTTGCGTTGAGGTGTATAAAGAAAGGGAGCTGAACGATCTATGAATACCGAACAATTAAAGGAATTTTTTCCGTTTCTCATCCCCCTCATCATTTTGCAGTTCGCCCTGTTGGGTTACACCCTCTACCATATCCTCACCCACAAGACCTACAAGCGGTGGAACCGCACCACTTGGCTGATCGTCAGCATCGTGGGTATGGAATTCATCGGTCCCATCCTCTATTTTTTGTTCGGAAAAGAGGATGCGTAAATGAACACGCTCCAAATCTCGGATCTTTATAAATCCTTCGGAGAAAAGCAGGTCCTCAAGGGTATCTGTTTGTCGGTTCCGAAGCACAGCGTATTCGGCTTCGTAGGCAAAAACGGTGCGGGGAAAACCACCACCATGAAGGCGATCCTCGGTCTGCTCAAAGCCGACGGCGGCGAGATCACGGTGGAGGGAGAACGGGTGGTGTTCGGAGAGACCGCCACCAACCGCTTCATCGGTTATTTGCCCGACGTCCCCGAATTTTACCCTTTTATGACACCTCTCGAATATCTGAATTTGTGTGGCGAAAGTCTTGGAATGGATAAAAAACAGATTCGGAACAGAAGCGAGGAGCTTTTGCGCTTGGTTGGTTTATCGGAAGAAAAACGGCGCATCAAAGGATTCTCCAGAGGCATGAAGCAACGGCTGGGCATCGCCCAAGCCTTGCTGGGTTCTCCAAAACTATTGATATGCGATGAACCCACGTCCGCTTTAGATCCTATCGGAAGAAAGGAAATCCTGGACGTTCTCGGCTCGGTAAAAGAGCATACCACGGTGCTGTTTTCCACCCACGTTCTCTCCGACGTTGAGCGAATTTGTACCGACGTAGCATTTCTGAACGACGGCACCATTGCCATGCAGGGAAGCATGCAGCAGCTGAAGCAGCTACACCATCGGAAGGAATTTTTGGTGGAAACGGCAGACGACCCATCCTATCAAAGCCTACGATCCCGCTTCGATTCAGCCAAACCGATCCACAAGGACACCCTCTGCTTCTCGGGGGATGCTACGCTGATGCGTTCGGTCATTTCCCATATCGCGGAGCAAGAGCTGGCGGTGAACCGTATCGAACGGATAGAGCCGTCACTGGAAAGTCTGTTTATGGAGGTGACTGCCCAATGAAACCCTTTTTCGCTTTTTTTAAAAAGGAACTATTGGAAACGATCCGAAGCGGACGGCTCTGGCTTTTGGGGTGTCTGTTCCTTTTGTTCGGCGTGATGAATCCCGCTATCGCGAAGCTCACCCCCTGGCTCATGGAGATCCTCTCGGATAGCATGGCGGAAAGCGGCATGACGGTGACGGCGGTCATAGTGGACGCCACGACCTCTTGGGTACAGTTCTTCAAGAATATTCCCATGGCGTTGATCGTGGTTTTGTTGCTGTTTAGCGGCAGTTTCACCAAGGAATACGAGCAAGGAACGCTGATCCTCATTCTCACAAAAGGACTTCCCCGCTACAACGTGGTGATGGCAAAGGCATTGACCATGCTGTTGATCTGGACGGGCGGATATCTGCTCTGCTTCGGCGTAACCTACGGCTACAACGATTACTTCTGGGATAATTCCATCGTTCATTCGCTATCCTCGGCGATTGCGTTTTGGTGGCTGTTCGGCGCATGGACGATCTGTTTGACAGTTCTGTTTTCAGTCATCGCCAAAGCGCACAGCACCGTGCTGTTAGGTGTTGGCGGCTGCGTTTTAGCATGCTATCTGCTGCAACAGTTGCCGAAATTGCGCCGTTATATGCCAACGTCACTCCTCAACAGCGGTGCGCTGATCATGGGAACAGAAGAGCCTGCTCAATATCTATGGGCTGTGCTGATCGTTTTGCTATCGTCGGTATTCAGCTTGATTGCAAGTATCTTTCTTATGAATCAAAAAGAGCTTTAAGGGTGGGTATAGGTCGCGAGGCTCTGCCCACAGCTGAAGGTCGCGAGGCTCTGCCCCGCGCTCCGCTTAAACCCTTTTTGAAAAAAGGGTTTAAGAATCCCAAAAACTTTCAACGAATAGGATAAATAGCTACCCTCGGTAGGAAGTGCAAACACAGCACGACCTACCGAGGGTAGTTTCGTTGAAGGTTTTCTTCAGCTACGATTTTCAGCCTTGGGTGCGGCATCACCCTGTATGGGAAAGGGCAGACGATAGACGGAAAGATACTGCCGCAAGAATTTAGGTACCGCCACCCTAAATTCTCTCCCGAAAAAAGTATCTTACCACAGAACGGAACAGCTATCTTGGTATAAAATCAGCCTCAAACTTCTAGGGGCGATCATTGATTGCCCGCCTCAAAAATATCCAAGATACGGTGGATAGAGCGTAATCGTTTGGAACTGGCGATCAATGATCGCCCCTACGTTAGAAATCATAAATTCATTATTTATATTCTGATGGCATGATTCTATATAAAATCTAACATTATGGAGCCGGCAGGGTGGCGGGTTCCACAACGTTAGTTTATTGGAAGCCCAATGACTTACCAAAGCAAAGGTTAATGTTCCGTGGGAGCTTCGATATTTTGAAATAAAATTGTTTGCAATTTGATTTTTGGTCTAATAAAATTCTCGAAGCCCGTCAAAAATGATTGACAAGCACCCATCAATTATGCTATAATGTAAGGGAGATTTTACCTGTTTTTTCAAAGAAGCAGAAAGGATATTTTATGCGAAAAACCAAGATCGTTTGTACCATCGGTCCCGCCAGCGAAAGCGAGGAAGTCCTCAAGGGGCTTTGCCGCGCGGGCATGAACGTGGCGCGGCTGAACTTTTCCCACAGCACCCACGCAGAACATCAGACGCGGATCGACACCATTAAAAAAGTACGGGATGAGCTGGAGCTCCCCATTGCCATCATGCTGGATACCAAGGGTCCCGAATACCGCATCAAAACCTTTGAGGACGGCAAAATTGATCTGCGCGACGGCGACGACTTCACGTTTACCACAGAAGACGTGGAAGGCAACCAAGAACAGGTGTCCGTCAGTTATCCCAGGCTGACCGAGGAGCTGTCGGCGGGGGACAAGATCCTTTTGAACAACGGTCTGCTGACCTTCGAGGTGACCGAGATCCAAGGAACCAAGATCCATTGCAAGGTACTGAACGGCGGGGAGCTGTCCAACCGTAAGAGCATGAGCTTTCCCGGGAAGGTCATGAAGCAGAAATACCTGTCCGATCAGGACAAAAGCGACATCCTGTTCGGCATTGAGAACGGCGTTGACTACGTTGCCTGCTCCTTCGTTTCCTGCAAGCAGGATCTCATCGACGTTCATGAATACCTGAAAGAGATCGGCGCCGAGCACGTAGAGCTGATCGCCAAGATCGAAAATCAGTCGGGCGTGGACAACATTGAGGAGATCTGCGCATTTTGTGACGGGATTATGGTCGCACGCGGAGATATGGGTGTGGAGATCCCCTTTGAACAGCTCCCGTCTATCCAGAAAAAGTTGATCACCAAATGCCGTTTGCTGGGCAAACGGGTGATCACAGCCACCGAGATGCTGGAGTCCATGATCTACAACGCCCGCCCCACCAGAGCCGAGATCTCGGATATTGCCAACGCAGTTTACGACGGTACCAGCGCCATCATGCTGTCGGGAGAAACCGCCGCCGGCAAATATCCCATTCAAGCCGTGGAAACGATGGCAAAGATCGCGGAAACCACCGAAAGCACCATCAACTATAAAAAGCATTTCTACAGCTCGGATTTCCGCATCCGCAACGCCGTGGACGCCATCTCTCACGCTACCTGCGCTATGGCGATCGACGTGGACTCCAAGGTCATCGTGGCTTGCTCCCTCTCGGGCATGACGGCGCGCATGGTGTCCCGTTTCCGTTCCCCCGTGGACATCATCGGACTGACCACCGACGAAAACACCTGGCGCAGATTGGCATTATCCTGGGGTGTGATCCCCGCCATGTGCGAGAAGTTCACCTCTACTGACGTGCTGTTCTACACCGCAAAAAAGATCGCGCAAAAAACGCTTTCCCTTGACAAAGGGGACAAGATCGTGATCACGGGCGGTGACACCACGGGACGCTCGGGTAATACGAATATTATAAAGATTGAAGAAATTTAAAATTTCCTCAATAAAGCAAGAACACCTGCTCCGCAAAATACGAAGCAGGTGTTTTTGCTTTATACTGATCCCAAATAGAAATCTTGATTTCTATTTGCGGCAAAACAGCGTATTTGTTTTGCCGGCTAATTACAATGTTCAACATTTTAATTAGGGATTTGTATTATTGGTCTTTTGGATGACAGTTCATTCCGCAAGCGCCGCAATTACCGCCGCAGGAACAACTGCCCTTCCCCTTTTTTTTATTTCGGATCTGTACCGCGATGATCCAGATCACGATGGCTCCTATCACGGAAGCTCCAACGATGGTTTGCCACATAGAAACGTCCTCCTTTATTTCCGCTTGACTTCGTTCGGATTGGGACGGAACAGCAGATACAGGATCAAAGCCAGCAATACTTCGGCGATCACAGTTCCAACGATGTTCCCCGTTCCAACGAACCAAGAACCAAACTGATAAACGATCAGCGACACGGAATACGCCAACACGCACATATAGGCAAGTGCTCCGACGGTCCACTTCCAGTTATTCATCTCACGCTTGATGGCTCCCATTGCCGCAAAGCAAGGCGCGCAAAGCAGATTGAAGATCATGAAGGAGAAGCCCGCCAGTCCGCTACCGCCGAAAAACTCCTGCGCGATCACACGGTAAGCCGTCAGATCTCCGTCCACCGCCAACTCCGCGTTTGCCATGGACGAAAGCGTTCCAAAGGTGCTAACCACCTGCTCCTTCGCCATCAGTCCCAACACAGTCGCTACCGCGGACTGCCAGTTTCCGAAGCCCAACGGAATGAAGATCCACGCAATGGCGTTTCCGATATTCTCCAGGATCGAGGCGCCGCCGCGCTCGTCGGTGATATAGTGGAATCCGCCCTCAAAGGACAGGCTGTTGAAGATCCAGATGATCACGCTGGCGGCAAAGATCACCGTACCCGCGCGCTTAATAAACGACCATCCCCGTTCCCACGTCGCGCGGAAGATATTGCTCGGAACGGGAGCGTGGTAAGCGGGAAGCTCCATCACGAAGGGGGCGGGATCTCCCGCAAACGCCTTGGTCTTCTTGAGAATGATCCCCGATACCACTACCGCGGCAACACCGATAAAATATGCGCCCACGGCAACCCACGCGCTGTTTCCAAACAAAGCCCCCGCGATCATACCCACAATGGGCATTTTCGCGCCGCAGGGGATAAAGCCCGTGGTCATGATGGTCATTTTGCGGTCACGGTCCTGCTCAATGGTTCTGGACGCCATGATCCCGGGTACACCGCAACCCGTTGCCACCAGCATGGGAATGAAGCTCTTACCGGAAAGCCCAAATTTGCGAAAGAGTCGGTCCATAATGAAAGCCACGCGGGACATATATCCGCAATCCTCCAGCATGGAGAGTAACAAAAACAGGATCAACATCTGGGGAACGAAGCCAAGCACCGCTCCAACACCGCCCAGTGCGCCATCCGCGATCAGACTCACCAGCCAAGGAGCGCAACCCCATTCGGTCATCAGATCCGATACGGTGGGAATGATCCATTCACCGAACAGGGTGTCATTCATAAAGCCGACCGTCCAATCTCCGATGGACTTGATGGAAATGAAATACACCAAGAACATCACTGCCGCAAAAATGGGAAGCGCAAAGATCCGATGGGTAACGATCCTGTCGATCTTATCCGACACGGTCATGCCCCCCGCATTCTTTTTCTGATAGCAGGATCTCAGCATCCGCGTGATGTAAAGGTATCGCTCGTTGGTAATGATGCTCTCCGCGTCGTCATCCAGCTCCCGCTCAGCGGTCACGATATCTTTTTCGATATGTGACAGCTGCTCGGCGTTCAACCCCAGCTGCTTCAATACCTCTTTGTCACGCTCAAAGATCTTCACGGCATACCATCTCTGACGGACCTCGGGAAGATCGTGGACCGCCGCTTCCTCAATGTGAGCAAGGGCGTGCTCCACACATCCCGAAAAGAAGGTGGGCACGGGGATAAAGTCCTCCACCTTTGCCGCTTTGATAGCCGCTTCCGCAGCCTCCTCGATCCCCGTCCCCCTCAAGGCAGAGATCTCAACGATCTCGCACCCCAATCGGCGGGAAAGCTCCTGCGTATCAATACGGTCACCGTTTTTCCGAACCACGTCCATCATGTTGATGGCAATCACCACGGGGATCCCAAGCTCGATCAGTTGGGTGGTAAGATAAAGATTTCGTTCCAGATTGGTTCCGTCCACGATGTTCAGGATCGCGTCGGGACGCTCGTCTACCAGATATTTCCGCGCCACCACTTCCTCCAGCGTGTAGGGGGACAGCGAATAGATCCCCGGCAGATCGGTGATGATCACGTCGTCGTATTTCTTGAATTTCCCTTCCTTTTTCTCAACAGTCACCCCGGGCCAGTTCCCTACGTACTGATTGGAGCCCGTTAGAGCATTAAACAGCGTGGTCTTTCCGCAATTGGGATTCCCAGCCAAGGCAATCTTGATTCCCATATGATATTCCCCTTCTATTTTTTGTTAGCATATGCTAACCGTTGGTCAAAAATAGGTAGGAGCGCGATCCCGCTCCTAAATTCACTCCACCTCGATCATCTCCGCATCGGCACGGCGAAGACTCAATTCGTAGCCCCGAAGCGTCAACTCCATGGGATCGCCGAAGGGCGCCACCTTTCGAACGTAGATCTCCACACCCTTGGTCACACCCATATCCATGATCCTGCGCTTCACCGCGCCCTCTCCATGGAGCTTGATCACCTTGGCTCTCTGCCCGACCTTCACGTCCTTCAATGTTTTCATTTCGGAATTCCTTTCCGTGTCCGCAATTTTCCGTTATTGGACAGCACACTTTTGTTAGCCTCGGCTAACACAAAAGATTATACACCCATTGGGTGATTTTGTCAACATCTTTTCCATATTTTTTTGATTTTTTACGGTTTGCATAAATTATTTAGCAGTTTAGTCTAATTAGATTGTTATGAATTTACAACGGAAATATTGGATTTCCATTTTTTTCCACAGGCTGTGGAAAAGATTGTGGAAAAAATTTACATAGACATGAGAAAAGCGGCAAACCGCAGTTCGCCGCCTTCACGATATCAGTCCTCGTTCAATTCGTTGAAATCTTCCTCATCCACGATGCAGCCAAACTTCTCGCCGCAAGCGGGGCAGGTCAAGGTTTCGGGATCCATCTCCTGATCGAAGCATACGGTTTCGCCGCAAGAGGGACAAACGATCTCAAAAAACTCCTCGTCGTCGCAGCCGTCACAGCCTTCGCAGTCACCGTCGCAGAAGAAATCGTCGTCATCGTAGTCCTCGTCGTCAAGATCGTCTTCATCGTCGAAGTCGTCCTCAAGCTCCTCATCCAGGAAATCTTCAACAGCCTGGAGATCGTCGTCCAGCTCCTCGATATACTCGTTCAGATAGTCCAGATCCTCGTCGATCTCGTCGATGTCCTGCTGAACGTCGGTCACTGCCTTGGAAAGCTCGTCCACCAATTCCATCAAAGCGGCAAGGATCTTGCCCTCCTTGGTGGTCTTATCCAGCTCCAAGCCCTCTGCCAGGCCTTTGATATAAGCGGATTTTTCGGTCAAATTCATGATTGATTCCATCCTTTTCTCTATTTTTTAAAAACGGGGGACTGACTTTTCTCGCAAAGCCATCCCCCGATGGAAACCGTTAGGTTTGTCCCCATTATGCGCGGGACAGATACTCTCCGGTTCTGGTGTCGATTTTCAGAACGTCGCCAACGTTGATAAACAAGGGAACCTTGATCTCAGCGCCCGTTTCCAGGGTGGCGGGCTTGAGGGTGTTGGTTGCGGTGTTACCTGCAAAACCGGGATCGGTATCGGTCACCTCAAGCTCAACGAACGTGGGGGGCTCTACGCCGAACACGTTGCCCTTATAGGAGATGATCTTGCACATCATTTCTTCCTTCACAAAGCGGAAGTTATCCTCCACCTTGTCGTGAGCAATGAGAGTTTCCTCCCAGGTTTCGGTATCCATAAAGTGATACAGGTCACCGTCGTCATAGGAATACTGCATATCTCTTCTCTCGATATAAGCATTCTCAAATTTGTCCGTGGGGTTGAACGTCTTTTCGGTCACGGCGCCCGAGATCACGTTCTTCAGCTTGGTGCGCACGAATGCGGCTCCCTTACCGGGCTTCACGTGTTGGAATTCCACAACCTGCAGGACGTTGCCCTGACCGTCGTCAAAAGTAATTCCGTTTTTAAAATCGCCAGCTACTACCATTTTATACCTCCGAGTAATAGAAAGTCTGAATGCAAGCAAATCACGTCTGCTTTTACAGTTACTTATATTTTACACCAAAACTTCACATTTTGCAATAGTTTTTTACTGCTTTTTTAAAATTTTTTCATTTTTTTGGATCTTTTTAAGAAATTTTTGCAAAACATCGGGCAATTCACGGGGAAATTCCACGGTTTCGGCAACACCTGCCTCCGTCAATTCCTGCTTTGAGCCAAAGCCCCAAAGCACGCCGACGCAATCCATACCGCAGATCTTGGCGCCCAGCGCGTCGTACTTTCGGTCCCCAATCATCACGCACCGACGCGGATCCGTGATCCCCAATTGGTTCATGGCGTAGGCGATTACCTCGTGTTTTTCATTTCTGGTACCGTCCAGATCAGGTCCCGAGATCAGGTCAAAGCAATCCGACAATCCAAAATATTGGATCACGCGGCGCGCCATCACCGTAGGCTTGCTGGTCGCCAGCACCAGACCAAAGCCCTCTCGTTGCAATTCTCGCAGAACGTTCTCGATCCCATCGTACATCCTACATTCGTAGATCCCTTTGACGTTGTAATATTCTCTGTAGAATTCCACCGTTTCCAGTCCTTTTTCCGGGGAAAGGTGATAATCCTCGCAAAAGGTACGGACCAAGGGCGGTCCGATGAAATGATAGAGTTTTTCACGCGGCGGAGCTTCCAAGCCCATTTTCGTCAGCGCATAGATCACCGAATTGACGATCCCGTCCGCGGAATCAGATATAGTCCCGTCCAGATCAAAAAACAAATAGAAATCCTTCAAGCCGCAATTCCTTTCCAATCACTCCGATTTTTTACATTTTGCTCTTGCTTTTGCATATCGGAATGTGATATAATGTATTATACACGATTTGATTGAAAAAAGCAATGGATTTGAAAGGATTTTGGCGTTACCTATGGAAATGAATTTCACCATCCCCGTCCACGAGGCGTTTGAAGCCTCTGCCGCCGATAAGACCTGCGGCTGTCCCCTCTGCGCGCTCTACAGAAAGCTGGAGGAGGACGAACTGGATATTATTTTAGGGGCGTCCATGATGGAACCCGACATCCGCATCAAGACCAACGAAGCCGGCTTCTGCCGATTGCATTACGATCTGATGTTCACCCGAAAGAACCGCCTTGGCATGGCGCTGACCTTGGAAAGCCACTTGGACGAGCTTCGCCGCGAGATCAAGGACGGCGGACTGGGGGGCGGTCAGGGTAACAAGCCCATCAAACGGATCGGCGCGCTGGAAGAAAGCTGTTACGTTTGCTCAAGGATCAACTCCAACTTTGAAAAAATGGCGGACACCGTGGTGTATCTCTGGGATACCGACGAGGAATTCCAAGCCAAGCTGAAAGTCCAGCCCTATTTCTGTCTTCCCCACTATCGGAAGCTGCTGCAATACGGTCAGCGGAGATTGGGTAAGAAAAAGAACCCCGAGTTTGCCGCCGCGCTTTCCAAGGTGGTGGAAACCTATTTCGACGAGCTGAAAGAGGACGTCAGCTGGTTCTGCAAAAAATTCGACTACCGTTATCAAGAGGAGCCGTGGTACAACTCCAAGGACGCCGTGGAACGGGCGTTTAAATTTCTCCGCTCCGATATTCATAATTCATAAGACAAGGAACGCGTTATGATCGATCTGCTGCAATTACATAAATATTTTATTCTTACCCACCTCAAAGAGGGGGACGTTGCCGTGGATTTCACCATGGGCAACGGCTACGACACCGAATTTCTCTCCAAAACCGTTGGAGAAACGGGACGAGTCTACGCCTTTGACATTCAAAAGCAAGCGGTGGAATCCACCGCCCGTCGCCTCAAGGAAGTGGGCTGCCCCGAAAACTATACTCTGATCCACGACTCTCACCAATTCGTAAAAAACTACGTCAAGGAGCCCTTCAAGGCGGGCATGTTCAACCTGGGCTGGCTTCCGGGCGGAGATAAATCCATCACTACGTTGCGGGAAAGCACGCTGCCCGCCATCGAGGCGGCGATCGACCTCATGGACCGCGACGCCATCCTCAACGTGGCAGTGTACCCCGGTCACGCGGAAGGAGAGGCCGAGGGGAACATGATCTGCGAATACCTTTCTGGCATCAGCCGTCATAAGATATGCGCCACCAAGGTAAACATCCTCAATTCCCCCACTTCGCCCTATTTCATCGTCATCGAAACCAAGCCCGAAAAGGCGTGACCGTACAGAAAATCGATGCGAAAACATTTCTTATTTTTGTGTTTGGTTCTTCTTTTGACGGCGCTCTTGGGGGGCTGTATCCAGCCGTTACCCGACTCCGTCCCAACCGAACCGCCAACCACCGAATCAGAGTCAGTTGAAACCGAGGAAACACCCGTCTATTTATATCAAACCATGGACTATACTTACAAAACCGATATTTCTGCGGCACTGGATGCCATCGTAACGGATCTGGATCCGAATTATCTTCTGTTGGTCAATCAATTTTATACCTTGGATGAGGATCACGTTCCCGCATCTCTGACACGCCTAACCTGCCCCACCTACAACGACAAAGCGGTTGAACTGGAAAGCCGCGCTGCCACGGCGCTCTACGCTATGCTGGGTGAAATGGCAGCGGACGGCGTCACCGATATTGCAGTGACCAGCGGATACCGTTCCTACGACTATCAACAAACGCTTCACAAGCAATATTTGAACAAGGAAAGATCCACCATTACCCCCGATGCCTACGCCTACTTCGGCGCAGAGTATATTCAATCTCAATATCTGGATCAGGGCTTGCATCGGCTGACAGAAGAAGACGCCTTGAAGGTGGTGCTTTCCTATTCGGCGTTACCCGGAACCAGCGAGCATCAGAGCGGACTCTGCGTGGATTTCGTTACGTCCACCGCCATGCTGACCGAAGCCTTTGAAAACACCGAAGCCTTCGACTGGCTCTCTCAAAACGCCTACCGCTTCGGATTCATTCTTCGCTATCCCGCCAACAAAACACAAATCACGGGCTACACCTATGAGCCGTGGCACTTCCGTTTCGTAGGGCGAGAGGCTGCCACCGAGATCCGTTTTGGCGATCTGGCGTTGGAAGAATTTCTATCGGCAAAATAAATCCGTATCTTTTTTCATAAAAAAAAGGAAACCTCTTGACGAAATCCTAAAAATAGACTATAATAAATACAACAATTCAGTTATAAAACCAAAAAGGAGAATCTCTATGTACCGTATCGGAATCGACCTTGGCGGCACCAACATTGCCGCAGGATTGGTGAATGAAGCGTTTGAGATCGTTGCAAAGGAAAGCACCCCCACCTTGGTTGGACGGCCTTCCGAGGAGATCGTGAACGACATTGCAAAACTTTGCAAAAAGCTCTGCGAAACCGCAGGGATCACTCAGACCGACGTTGCATCGGTTGGCATCGCATCCCCCGGAATCGTGGACGACGAAACCGGCGTGGTGATCTACGCCAACAATTTAGGCTTCAAGCATTTCCCCATCGTTCCCCTGCTCCGCGAGCAGCTGGAGATCAAGGAATACCACATTGAAAACGACGCCAACACCGCCGCCTGGGGCGAAGCTATCGCGGGCGCGGCAAAGGGCAGTAAGTCTTCCGTGATGATCACGCTGGGAACCGGCGTGGGCGGCGGAATCATTTCCGACGGAAAAGTGTTTAAGGGCTTCAACAACGCCGCAGGCGAATTGGGGCATATCGTGATCGAAATGGACGGCGTTCCCTGCACTTGCGGCAGAAAAGGCTGTTGGGAAACCTACTCCTCTGCCACGGGTCTGATCCGCATGACCAAGGAAAAGCTGGACGAGTGCCAAGCGCAGGGCAGAGAAACCAAGATGACCGAGCTGGTTGCCGCAAAGGGCAAGGTCAACGGCAGAACCGCCTTTGACGGTCAGCGTCTTGGAGATGCCGCCGCGTCCGAGGTGGTGGAAAAGTACATCAAGTATCTGGCAAGCGGTCTGGCAAGCATGGTGAACATCTTTCAGCCCGAGGTGCTGTCTATCGGCGGCGGCATTTCCAACGAAGGACAATATCTGTTGGATCTGGTAACGCCCGTGGTACGGGAACAGCAGTACGGCTCCGGATTGGTGTCTCATACCGACATCCGCATTGCGACCCTAAAGAACGACGCAGGTATCATCGGCGCCGCCGTTCTTGGAATGGAAGTATAAGAAATCATCATCGGGTGTGGGACGACCACGCCCGATTTTTAAGGCAATACTGCACAATTCTGATGGTGCAGTTGCGCCGTCAGAAATTTCGTCAAGCAAACCAAATTTACGAAGTCAATAGTGGATCTATTGGCAAGTAAATTTGTGCAGTTTGGCGGAATATATGCAAGCAAATGTGCCGTCACGAATTTGTGCGGTGTTGCCTTAGAAAGGAATCAACTATGGAACTCGTATTACTGACTGCCATCGGCGTGGGCGGCGCCACCGTGATCGGCGCCATCATCGGTTTTCTGTTTCGGGGATTCTCCCACAAAAGCTCGGACATCGTTCTCTCCTTCGCCGCAGGCGTCATGCTGGCGGCGGCTGTCCTTGGGCTGATCCTTCCCTCTCTGGAGTATGGAAGCGGTGTCTTGGGCATCCTTGTCACCGTTGCAGGGATCTTCGTGGGTGCGGGTTGTCTTGACTTGGTGGACAAACTGGTACCCCATCTTCACAGTATCGCAGGCGGAGATTCCGAAAGCCATCGGGATTCCCATCTCGGCAAAGTACTGTTATTCGTTGCCGCCATCGCCATTCACAATCTGCCCGAAGGTATTGCCGCAGGCGTTGGGTTTGGCGCGGGGGACACCCGACAAGCCCTGCTCATTGCGGGCGGTATCGCCTTGCAGAACGTCCCCGAAGGTATGGTGATCATCGGTCCTATGCTGGCAGCGGGAGTAAAGCCTCGCCGAACCTTTCTGATCGCCATGATGACGGGCTTGGTTGAGGTCGTGGGCACGCTCATCGGTTATTTTGCGGTTCGGGTGGCTACGGTGATCCTGCCCTTTGCCCTGGCGTTTGCGGGCGGAACCATGCTCTACGTCATCAGCGACGAAATGATTCCCGAGACTCACGCCCATGGCTGTGAACGGGGGGCAACCTATTCTCTCCTTGCCGGATTCTGCCTCATGCTCGCCATGAG
>JAZSMC010000129.1:0-3039 GCA_045535705.1 Eubacteriales bacterium | reverse complement strand
AGGGGCCACCTTTGACTCCTGCATGCGTTTTCTCAATGAAGATCCTTGGGGGCGGCTTCGCAAGATCCGCGACAAGGTGAAAAACACCAAGCTGCAAATGCTGTTCCGAGGACAGAATATTCTGGGCTACCGTCATTATTCGGATGACGTGGTGGAATACTTCGTGCAGAAATCTATCGCCAACGGCATTGACATTTTGCGTATTTTTGACGCGCTCAACGATACCAGAAATCTGAAAACCGCCATTTCCGCCACCAAAAAAGAGGGCGGACACGTACAGGCGGCGGTTTCCTACACCACGGGACCGATCTATACGTTGGAGTATTACGCCAACTACGCCAAGCAGTTGGAGGAGATGGGCGCGGATTCCATTTGTATCAAGGATATGGCGGGACTTTTGAAGCCCTACGACGCTTACGATATGGTAAAAGCCCTGAAGGAAAGCGTGAAGATCCCCGTTCAGCTGCATACCCACTACACGTCGGGATTGGCTTCCATGACATTGCTCAAGGCGGTGGAAGCGGGCGTTGACGTCATCGACACCGCAATTTCCCCCATGGCGCTGGGAACGTCCCAGCCCCCCACGGAGGCTCTGGTTGCCGCATTGCAGGGAACCGAATACGATACGGGCACCAGTCTGACCGATCTGGACGCTATCACCAAGTATTTTACGCCCTTGCGTGAAAAATATCTGGCAAGCGGACAGCTGAATCCCAAGGCGTTGAAGGTGGACGTCAACGCGCTGATGTATCAGGTGCCGGGCGGAATGTTGTCCAACCTCATGAGCCAGCTGGCGCAGGCAGGAAAGTCGGATCAGCTGACCGCCGTTCTGGAGGAGGTTCCGAGAGTGCGCGCGGACGCTGGATATCCCCCCCTGGTAACGCCTTCTTCCCAGATCGTTGGAACGCAGGCTGTGTTCAACGTGATCATGGGCGAGCGTTACAAGACCGTGACCAAGGAATTCAAGGGCATCGTGAGAGGGGATTACGGTAAGACCGCCATTCCCATTGATCCCGAATTCGTGAAAAATATCATCGGGGACGAACAGCCCACCACCTGCCGTCCCGCGGATCTGCTCAAGCCCGAATTGGAGCAGCTTCGTTCCGAGATCGCGCCCTATTTGGAGCAAGAGGAGGACGTGCTTTCCTACGCGCTGTTCCCCGAGGTGTCCAAAAAATTCTTTGAGTACCGCAAAGCAAAAAAGTACGGCTTGGACGCGGACAACGCGGATCCCAAGCTGGGCGTTCATTCGGTATAAGCTTGATTTCGAGGGAGCAAACGAGGGTTTCGTTTGGCTCCCTCAATTTTCAAAGGAGAATGGTATGGATCCGCGAGCAGTTAAAAAGATGATTCTGTTTCATTGCGCGACCCCAACGGCGGCGGTGCTGTTTTATCTGTACTCGTTGGCGTCCGACCGACTTGGAACCGTTTTACGGGGATGCTTGCTGCACGATTGGTTTCATTTGTACTGTCCCGCTTGCGGCGGCACGAGAGCGATGAAGGCTCTGCTGAAAGGGGATCTTTGGGCTTCGGTCAGATATAATCCATTAGTGACCGTGTTATTGGGGTTCGGCTTGTACGTTTACGTTAAGGCGCGGCTTCGCTTGAAACGGGGCGAGGAACGGTTGGTGGTGATCCCGAAACCGTTTTGGACGTGCTTTTTCGTGTTTTTGATCGTTTTTTTCATTTTGCGAAATTTGTTGCTGATTGCTTTCGGGATCGATCCCACGGGCGATCTTCATTGGTTTTGGAATCAAATCGGATGAGTCTGCGCATACTGTTTGCGCGGACTTTTTTGATGAAAGGAAGATCGAAATGACCAAAATTTTATATGTGATCAGCGACCGCAACGTGGGGGGCGCGGGCGTTTTGCTTTGCAATTTGTTGCGGCATATTGACCGAAAAGAATTTCGCTGCGCCGTCGCGCTGCCGTTTGGGAGCGCGTTGCGGGAACGGCTGTTGGATCTGAACGTGACGGTTCGGGAATTGCAGAATCCATGCGATACCGTCAACGGCGCGTCGGTATGGGAGTTGGTTTCCGTCATTCGGGATTTCGATGCGGACGTGGTACACGCCAACGCGGCGATCAGCGCAAGAATTGCGGGAAGATTATGTGGGCGTGGGGTGATCCACACCAGACATTGCTGCTTTCCGATTCCCCAAAGGGGATTGATCCGAAAGACCTCGGAGAACTGGGGAAACCGTCTGTTATCCCATAGGGTGATCGCCACGTCACGCTCTGCCGCCGATAATCTGAAGCAGTTGGGGATCCCGAAAGGGAAGATCCGAGTGATTCTGAACGGCTCCGATCCCGTCAGGGCGGTGGAGGATGGAGAGCTTGAGCGATTGCGTGAGCAATGGGATTTGACCGAGGATGATTACTGCGTCGGCATTTGCGCCCGCTTGGAGCCGTGCAAAGGACATTCGGTATTTTTGCGCGCCGCGGAACGAATTCAAAACATGGAGATTCCCCGTCAGATCAAATTTCTGATTGTGGGAGAGGGAAGCCTGCGAAAGCACTTGGAGCAGAACGTTCGTGCGTTGGGGCTTTCCGACTCGGTGCGGATGGTCGGATTTGTGGAGGATATGGCGCCCGTGTACCGTCTGTTGCGGATCAATGTGAATTGCTCCTGCGGAACCGAAACGTCCTGTTTGGCGATTTCGGAGGGCATGAGCGCGTCGCTGCCCACCATTGCGTCGGATTACGGCGGAAATCCCGCCATGATCGGACAGGACGGCGCGGGAATTCTGACACCCGTGGGGGATGACGAGGCTTTGGCTGAAGCGATCCGAAAGATCGCGTCCGATCAGGTCGTGGAAAACACCATGTCGGAGAAAGCGTATCAGAGATATTGCGAGCGGTTCACCGCCAAGCGCATGACCGAGCAGACCGAGAACGTGTATCGGGAGCTGATGGCGGAACGATATTGATAAAAGGAGCGACCTTGTTTCGGCAAGGTCGCTTTGACTGCTTTAATGAAATGGTAACAACGCGGACGCAATGGTAAAATAGAGCATCAGCACCACGGTATCCACGAT
>JAZSMC010000150.1:0-2956 GCA_045535705.1 Eubacteriales bacterium | reverse complement strand
CGCTTGCGCTCCGAGTACCAAGGCTTTTGGGGCTTGGGCTTCAGGAAAATATCGAGACTCAGAGACTCCATCAACTGTCCCATGGTACCGTCTGCCAGGATCATGGCAGTCATGCGATACTTGTCAGCCAGTTCAAAGCCCTTGACCGTGAATTCAGCCATTTCCTGCACCGAAGAAGGTGCCAACACGATCATACGGAAGTCACCGTGACCGCCGCTACGGGTTGCTTGGAAATAGTCGGACTGGCTGGGCTGGATGCCGCCCAGTCCGGGGCCTCCGCGCTGAACGTTGACCACCAGAGCAGGCAGATCCGCGCCTGCCAGATAGGAAAGTCCTTCACTCTTGAGGGCAATTCCGGGGCTGGAAGACGAGGTCATCACACGGTAGCCCGTGGAAGCCACTCCATAAACCATATTGATCGCCGCGATCTCACTTTCCGCTTGCAGGAAGGTGCCTCCGATCTTGGGCATACGTTTTGCCATATAAGCGGCGATCTCCGTTTGAGGGGTAATGGGATAACCGAAGTAATGGCGGCAGCCTGCGATGATGGCAGCCTCCGCGATGGCTTCGTTTCCTTTCATTAAAACCTTATCAGCCATTGTTGTTCCTCACTTTTCTACCGTAATGATGCAATCGGGACACATGGTGGCGCAGAACGCGCAACCGATACAAGCCTTCTCGTCGGTCATCTCGACGGGATGGTGTCCCTTTTTGTTGATTTTGTCGGTTGCCAGCTTCAGCAAATGCTTGGGACAGGCATCCACGCACAGACCGCATCCCTTGCAGATGTCGGTCTTAAAGGTTAATTTTGCCATAACCTAAAACTCCTTTTTCTTGGAATTATAATATTTTCTTTTGAAGCGTCAAGGGAAGCAGATTCTCGATCTTCCCTTTCAGTTCGGGATAAAGTTCTTTTTTCACGGAAGTCATCACCACGGGCAAACCCGTCACGCGGGACATTTCCTCGGCGTACTCCACGGAATCAAGGACGGTTTGCGCGTCGGTGGCTTCTCCCAGATTGGAGTTGTTCACCAAGCCCGTAAACCGGATCCCCCCCGCTATTTCGATCTCCCGCATGACCTCTAAAGTAGAAGCCGTGTCGGGGGTCAGCGGACGGTATCGGTTGATCACCAGCAGCATCTCGTAAGAATCCTCTGCCAGGATCGCGGGAGCAATTCTTCCCAGAACCAACGCGCCGCGATCATCACCGCCGATATCCAGAATCACGCGCTGTGACTTGTCGTCTGTGATGGAATACAGATCGGGGGGCAGCGCGGGAATATCCAGATTGGTGTTGGCGTATTCCGAACAGATCAATCGGATCCCCGCCGCTTCCAACTCCGCGCGGCTATCCTTGGTGCGAAAATACGGGTTGACGATGTCCAAGTCCGCTACCGTCACCGCATCACCGTTCTGTCTGACCTTTAGCGCGTAATTCAACGCAATGTTGGTCTTTCCGCTTCCGTAGTGACCGCAAAACAGGGTGATACGCTTCATGCCTTGAAGCCCAGAGGACAAGTCCAACCCATGTAATCCTCTATCTTACCCGTTTGGATGCCGTAAAGGTTGTCGTACAATCTCTGCGCGATGGCACCGATCTTGCCTTCGTTTACAATGTAAGTTTTGCCTTGATCAAACAGTTCACCGATAGGAGAAATGACTGCGGCGGTACCCGTTCCGAACGCCTCGTCCAGCTTGCCGTTGGCGTGGGCTTCCAAAACCTCGTCGATGGAGAGCTTGCGCTCCTCAACGGGAATTCCCCACTTCTTCAGGATCTCCACGCAAGAGCGTCTGGTCACACCGGGAAGAATGTTACCGTCTGCCAAAGAGGGAGTAATGACCGTTCCGTCGATGACGAAGAATACGTTCATGGCGCCAACTTCGTCGATATATTTTCTTTCCACGCCGTCCAGCCAAAGAACCTGCGCGTAACCCATGTCTTCTGCCTTCTGCTGTCCGATCAAGGATGCGGCGTAGTTTCCGCCTGCCTTGGCTTCGCCCGTTCCGCCCTTTACGCAACGAACGTAGTCACGCTCCACCATGATCTTCACGGGGTTGATGCCTGCCGCATAGTAAGAACCTACGGGTGACAAGATCACCGCGAAAATGTAAGTATGAGAAGGATGTACACCCAGAAATGCATCGGTTGCAATGATAAACGGACGAATGTAGAGAGAGGTTCCTTCTGCTTGAGGGATCCAATCCTTATCCACTTCAATAACAGCCTTAAGACCGGCAAGGAACAGGTCACCAGGCACTTCGGGCATACACATACGCTCGCAGGTATTACGCATACGGGCAATGTTCATGTCAGGACGGAACAGTTGAACGGAGCCGTCGGGCTTACGGTAAGCCTTCATACCTTCGAACATCATTTGGGCATAATGAAGGACTGCAGATGCAGGCTCGATCAAAAATGGTGCATGAGGCTCGACGCGATAAGAATGCCAACCCTTTCCAACATCATACTCCATTACAAACATATGATCCGTGAAATAGCGGGCAAAACCCAGCTTGCTTTCGTCTTCGGGACGGGGTTTCGGATTGGTCGTCTTGATTACAGGAATATCGTATGTCATGATCAATAGCCTTCTTTCTCAAATTTTATAAAGTTCAGGACGTCTGTCCCGGAATACCGGTATTGTACTGCGGATGGACGCAAGTATTTGCAGATCACAATGTGCGCTGAGAATTTCTTCTGTTTCACCGGCAAGGGCGATAGTTTCGCCCCAGGGGTCAATAACGGCAGAATTTCCGCCATAGACCGTATCACAAGTAACACCGCAGGAATTACAGCACACAACAAACATTTGATTTTCAATAGCCCTAGCGGTAGTGAGGCTGCGCAAATGGAAGGTTCTAACTTTAGGCCACTGTGACACAACAAAGAGCATATCCAACCCTTGAACTGTCAGTGATCTTGTAAGCTCCGGGAAGCGGATATCATAGCAAATGA
>JAZSMC010000065.1:0-13434 GCA_045535705.1 Eubacteriales bacterium | reverse complement strand
CGCTCGCTCAACGCATGCGAGGGCGCTCTGCTTATAGTTGACGCTACTCAGGGAGTTGAGGCGCAGACGCTTGCCAACGCCTATCTGGCGGTGGAATCGGATCTGGAGATCCTGCCCGTGATCAATAAGATCGACTTGCCGTCTGCCGACGTGCAGAAATGCCGCGACGAGGTGGAAGACGTGATCGGGATCCCCGCAGAGGATTGCCCCGCGGTGTCCGCCAAAACGGGACAGAACGTGGGGGACGTGCTGGAAGCGGTGGTAAGAGATATCCCCGCGCCGCAGGGAGATGAAAACGCGCCCTTGAAATGCTTGATCTTCGACTCATATTACGACAGTTATTTGGGCGTCGTGGTGAATATCCGTGTGATGGACGGAAAGCTCCGCGCAGGCGAGCGGATCCGTCTGATGAGTACGGGTGCGGAGTTCGACGTGGTAGAGGTTGGAACGCTGGAGCCGTTTGGCTTGAAGAAGTGCGATTGTCTGGCGGCGGGGGAGGTTGGTTACCTGACCGCTTCCATCAAGAGCGTGGGGGATACACGCGTGGGAGATACCGTCACCCACGCCGCCGCACCTACCGCCGAGCCCTTGCCCGGCTTCAAGGCGGTTCAACCCATGGTGTACGCGGGGATCTATCCTGCCGACGGTGCGCGCTACGGAGATCTGCGGGACGCGTTGGACAAATTACAGTTGAACGACGCCGCGTTGATCTTTGAGCCGGAAACGTCGGTCGCCTTGGGCTTCGGCTTCCGTTGCGGATTCTTGGGACTGTTGCACATGGAGATCATCGAGGAACGCTTGGAGAGAGAGTTCAATCTGGATCTGATCACCACCGCGCCCAGCGTCATCTATGAAATTTTGCAAAAGAGCGGCGAAAAGGTTCGCATCGACAACCCCTCAAATTATCCGTCCCCCGACGTGATCGACACCGCCTTTGAGCCAATGGTCAAGGCGAGCATCATCACCCCCACCGATTACGTTGGCGGTCTGATGGATCTCTGTCAGGATCGACGGGGCGTGTTCAACGATATGAAATATCTGGATACCACCCGTGTGGAGCTGCATTACGATCTGCCTCTCAACGAGATCATATACGATTTCTTCGACGCTCTCAAGAGCCGTTCCAGAGGATATGCTTCTCTGGACTACGAATTAAAGGGCTACGTTCCCAGCAAGCTGGTGAAGCTGGATTTCCTGCTCAACGGGGAGCAGGTGGACGCCCTTTCCTTCATCGTTCACGAGGAAAAAGCCTACGGGCGCGCCAGAAAGATCGCGGAAAAGCTGAAGGAGAACATTCCAAGACAGCTGTTTGAGATCCCCATTCAGGCGGCGATCGGTACTAAAGTCATTGCCCGTGAAACCGTAAAAGCGATGCGTAAGGACGTGCTTGCCAAGTGCTACGGTGGTGATATCACCCGTAAGAAGAAGCTGTTGGAAAAGCAAAAAGAAGGAAAGAAGAAGATGCGCCAGTTGGGATCGGTTCAGATCTCGCCCGAGGCATTCATGGCGGTGCTTCGACTGGACGACGACCAGTGATTTTGGTCGAACGAAAAAGGAAAAAGGACGAAACGTTATGTCAAAACCCATTATTGCCATCGTTGGACGCCCCAACGTGGGCAAAAGCACGTTATTCAATAAGTTGATCGGAGAACGGCGCTCCATCGTGGAAGATACTCCCGGCGTTACCCGTGACCGTATCTACGGCGAGACCGAGTGGAGAGGACAGAAGCTGATCCTCATTGACACGGGGGGAATCGAGCCGAAAACCGACGACGTTATCTTGTCGCAGATGAAGACCCAGGCGCAGATCGCCATTGATACGGCGGACGTGATCGTGTTTCTTTGCGACGTGCGGACGGGCGTCACCGCCAACGACCGCGACATCGCCGTGATGCTGAAGAAGAGCGGAAAGCCCATCGTTCCCGCCATCAACAAGTGCGATAGCATCGGAGATCCCCCCATGGAGTTTTATGAGTTCTATGAGCTGGGCTTTGACCGTGAGCTGATCCAGGTATCCAGTATCCACGGTTCAGGCTCGGGAGATATTCTGGACGCTTGTCTGGACGAGATCGGAGAGGTGGATTCCGAGGACGAAGCCGACGATAGCATCAAGGTCGCCGTGATCGGAAAACCCAACGCGGGGAAATCCTCTATCATCAACCGCATGGTTGGCGAGAACCGCCTGATCGTATCCAGCATTGCGGGTACCACCCGTGACGCGGTGGATACTCCCGTGGAAAACGAATTCGGAAAATATACCTTCATCGACACGGCGGGGATCCGCCGTCAGTCCAAGATCGATGATAAGATCGAGCATTTCAGCGTGCTTCGCGCCCATATGGCGGTGGAGCGCGCCGACGTGTGCCTTTTGATGATCGATGCCGAAAAAGGCATCACCGAGCAGGATGAGAAGATCGCGGGGATCGCCCACGAGGCGGGGAAAGCCACCATCATCGTGGTGAACAAGTGGGATCTGATCGAGAAAGACAACTCCACCGTGAAGGAGTTCAACGATAAGATCCGCCTGGCGTTGGCGTATATGCCTTACGCGCCCATCTACTACGTGTCGGCAAAAACGGGACAGCGGGTGGCGACATTGTACCAGAAGATCAACGAGGTGTTCGCGCAAGCCACCCAGCGCGTGACTACGGGTATGCTCAACGACGTGCTGGGCGACGCCATGATCCGCGTTCAGCCCCCGTCGGACAAGGGCAAGCGTTTGAAGATCTACTACATGACGCAAATTTCTGTGGCGCCCCCCACGTTCGTGATCTTTTGTAACAACGTGGAGCTGTTCCACTTCTCATATCAACGATTTATCGAAAACTGTCTGCGCGATACCTTCGGCTTTGAGGGGACGCCCATCAAGCTCATTATTCGCATGAAGGGCGATGACGCGACGTGACCGAAAGGATGACCGAAAATGTTTGTAGATCACGTTAAAATTCAACTGAAGGCGGGGGACGGCGGCAACGGAGCCGTGGCGTTCCACCGTGAGAAATACGTTTCGGCTGGCGGTCCCGACGGCGGCGACGGCGGACGGGGCGGCAACGTGGTGTTCCGCGTAGACCAGGGCACCAACACCCTGCTGGCGTTCCGCTACAAGCACCATTTTGCGGCAGAGCGGGGCGGCGATGGAAAAGGCTCTAAATTCCACGGAGCCAACGGAAAGGATCTGATCGTGATGGTCCCCCCCGGAACGCTGATCCTGGACGTGGAGAGCGGAAAGATCATCCACGATATGTCGGACGACGACGGCGCGGACTATATCGCCTGCAAGGGCGGCAGAGGGGGCTGGGGCAATCGGCATTTCGCAACCCCCACCCGTCAGGTTCCCATGTTTGCCAAGAACGGCACCAAGGGTGAGGAAAAGGAAGTGATTCTGGAATTGAAGATGCTGGCGGACGTTGGCATCATCGGTTATCCCAGCGTTGGAAAATCTTCTATTCTTGCCCGTATCAGCGCGGCGAAGCCCAAGATCGCGGACTATCATTTCACCACCCTATCCCCCAATCTGGGAGTGGTACGGACGGGTGGCGAGCAAGGCTTCGTTGCTGCCGACATTCCCGGACTTATCGAGGGAGCGGCTGACGGCGCGGGACTGGGACACGAGTTTCTCCGTCATATTGACCGTTGCCGTTTGCTGTGGCACGTGGTGGATATTTCCTGCTTTGAGGGGAGAGATCCCATTGACGACGTGGAAAATATCAACGTGGAGCTGGACCGTTACAGCTCCGAATTGGCAGACCGTCCCCAGATCATCGTTGCCAACAAGACCGATGCTCTGGATCGGGAGTTGATGGACGTGGAAGCCTTTGAGCATTTCGTAGAGGTGAACGGCTGGGAGCTGTTCTACGTTTCCGCGGCAACGGGCGAGGGCTTGGATGCGTTGCTTCACCGAACCGCCGAGCGGTTGCGGGAATTGCCCCCCATGAAGATCTATTCCCGTGAATACGATCCCGAGGACGCCTACGTGGGCGGCGGAAAGGAAACCGCCATTCGCCGCGAGAACGATACCTTCTACGTGGAAGGGGATTGGCTCCTGAATCTGATGGGGCAGATCAATTTCAGCGATTACGAATCTCTGAACTTCTTCCAGCGGGTTCTGCAACGGAGCGGTGTGTTTGAGGCGCTGGAAGCCAAGGGCTGTCGCGACGGGCATACGGTTTCCATTTATGACTTTGAGTTTGAGTATGTGAAATAAAGGGAAGAAGATCAAGGGAGAACGGATATGAAGAAAAATCGGTTGTTGCAAACGGTACTGGTGGCTGTGTTTGCGGTATGTACGCTGTTTTCGGCGTTCATCAGCGTGTTGGCTTGTATTCCCATTTCCACGGACGTGGAGATCAAGGAAACGGTCAAGGCTTCCGCATCCCGTGTGAACGCATGGGAAGACACCTATCGGATCGACGTGGTAGGGGCGTTGAAGAACACCACCGAGGGAGATCTTACGGTGGAGCGGTTGGAGTTTATTCTGGAAGCCGAAGGCGTTGACGGAGAGATCACCGTTACCGTTGAGAACGTGACCGTTCCTGCGCGAAACACGGTGACGGTGTCAAGATCCGCGATTGCCAACGAGAAGTTTGACCGTGTGAAGGAAGTGGTTGCCACGGTAAACGGGGAAACTTTTTCCCTGCGGAATCCTGCGGAGACCTCTCCCACGGCGGCGCTGATCCCACTGGCGGTGACGGCGGTGTTCGCCTGCCTGCTGATTCGCGCCTGCAAGGTTCGATACTACATGATGCAGGAAGACCGCGCCGACACGAAAAACGCATAAACAACGATCACCCGTTGCAGAATGAGTCTGTGACGGGTGATCGTTTTTTCGTTACGAAAGTGTTTTCAGATAGTCTTCCAATTCGCTCTTGATGACCGAAACCTGAGGCCCGTAGACCACTTGCACACCGCCGCCCCGACGGATCACGCCGCCCGCGCCGCTTTGTCGCAGCTTGGCGTCCGAAACCAGGTCGGCGTCTTTGACAGAAACGCGCAACCGAGTGGCGCAGCAGTCGAGAGAAACGATATTTTCACTGCCGCCCAAGCCTTCCAGGATCAGCTTTGAGGTTGCGTCGGGATCCACACTGCCCGATGATGCACCCTCTTTCTTTTTGTTGTAGTCCGCGCGGGTGTAGAGCTTCACCTCGTCGTCACCCACCTCGCGTCCGGGCGTGGGGTAATTCTTTTTGCGGATGAGGAAGCGGAACAGGAAGAAATACACCGCAAAGTAGAAGATCCCAACCAGAGGAACGGCGAGCCAGTTGGTCTTGGCGTTGCCCTGAATGATACCGAACAGCGTCAGGTCGATGATACCGCCCGAGAAGGTCATTCCCACGCCTACGTTCATCATGTGCATCAGCATATAGGCAAGTCCCGCGAACACGGAGTGGATCACGTAGAGGATGGGAGCAACGAACAGGAAGGTGAATTCAATGGGCTCGGTGATACCCGTCAGCATGGCAGTGAGAGCTGCCGAGAGCAACAATCCCCCTGCCGCTTTCTTTTTGGACGTGTCGGCGCAGGTATACATTGCCAACGCCGCGCCCGGAAGCCCGAAGATCATCAAGGGGAATTTACCGCTCATGAAGCGGCAGGCTTCGGACGAGAAGCGAGTGACGTTGGGAGATGCCAGCTCGGCAAAGAAAATGTTTTGCGCGCCGTACACCATCACTCCGTCGATCAGAGCCGAACCGCCCACGCCGGTCTGCCAGAAGGGAAGATAGAACACGTGGTGCAAGCCGAAGGGAATGAGGATCCGTTCAATGAATCCGTAGATAAAGGTTCCCGCATAGCCCGAGCGAAGCACCAGATCTCCCAGGGCGTAGATCCCCGTTTGCACGTAGGGCCAGATGAAGAACATCAGAACGCCCACGAGAATATAGACCGTGGTGGAAATGATGGGAATGAAACGGCTTCCGCCGAAGAAGGAAATGACGTTGGGCAGACGGATCTTATAGAAACGGTTGGTGAGATAGGCGACGCCCAGTCCCACGATGATACCGCCGAACACGCCCATCTGCAATGAGGGGATTCCCACTACGTCCGCAACGGTTCCTTCCTGCATCACGCCCTCTGCCAGTCTTCCCGTCAGTGCCAGTAGGGTATTGATGGTCTTGTGCATCACGAAGAAGGCAATGGCGGCGGAAAGGGTGGCTGTGGCTTTTTCATTCTCTGCCATACCCAAGGCTACGCCCATGGCAAACAGCAGGGGCAGGTTGTCAAAAATAACCGTTCCAACCGATGCCAGCAGCGTAAACACCGAGTTGAGGAAGGTTCCGGGACCCAGGATCCCCATGAGGTTGTAGGCTTCCAGCATGGCGGTGTTGGTGAAGGACGCGCCGATCCCCAGGAGCAGACCTGCGATGGGAAGCAATGCGATGGGAAGCATAAACGCCCGTCCCACTCGTTGCAGGACGCTGAAGAAGCCACCGCTCTTCTTTTCTTTCAGAATTGCTTCAGACATGATCATCCTTTCTCAACGATGCGGTAGGTGAGGATGGCGTCCCTGCCCCCCGTCACTTCGCCGTACCGTTGCTCTGTGATTTCAATTTTTTCATGATTGGTGATGAGAACTGCGGTGACGGTGGAAAAACCTCTGTCCGAGATCAGCTTCAGATCCGCATCCGCCAAGGGATCTCCCGCGCGGATCGCGGCGCCTTCCTTGGTGTGAGGAGTGAATCCCTCGCCCTTCAGTTCCACTGTGTCCACTCCAATGTGGATCAACAGCTCCAAGCCGTCCTCGGAGAGAATGGTGTAGGCGTGTCGGCTCTCCGCAATGCTCTCCACCCGTCCGTTGACGGGAGAGAAGAAGCGGTTGGATTTAGGGAACACGGCAACGCCCTGTCCCAGCATTCCCGAGGAAAAGGCTTCGTCGGGAATTTGGGATAATTCGGCGCAACTGCCGTCGCACACCGACAGCAATTGCTTGTTTCGTTTGAATAATTTCATCATACGTCCTCTTTTATTTACATTCGATCACTTTTTCGCGTACCCCAAGCAAATAGGGGACGGATACCGATAATTCATCGATCTTCATATCCGCAAAGCGTTGTGTCAGACGAAGATCCGCTGCCAACTCTCCGCAGATCCCGATCCATCCGCCACTTTGGTGGATGGCGTCTGCCGAACGCTGGATCAAACGCAGGATCGGCTCCCGATTGCGTTCGCAGAGCGTGTCCAACTCGGGGTTCTGTCGGTCGGCGGCGAGCGTGTATTGGGTGAGATCGTTGGTTCCCACCGAGAAGAAATCCACTTCCTCTGCCAGCTCGTCGCTCATAATAGCGGCGGCAGGGGTTTCGATCATAATACCGAATTCAATGTTGGCATCGTAGGCTTGACCTTCTCCCAGCAGCTCGGCTTTGCATTCTTCCAACAGCCTACGGCAATCTCGGATCTCCTCGGCAGATACGATCATGGGGATCATAATGGAAACGGTGCCAAAGGCGGAAGCCCGAAGGATGGCGCGAAGCTGCGTTTTGAAGACCGCTTCCCGCGCAAGGCAAATGCGGACGGCACGGAAGCCCAAGGCGGGATTTTCTTCTTTTGGAAGCTCAAAATAAGGGATCTGCTTGTCGGCTCCCACGTCCAGCGTGCGGATCACCAGCCGCTTGCCCTGCATCCGTTCCACCGCCGTACGGTAGGATCGGAACAAGGCGTCCTCGGACGGGTAATGATCCAGCGCAAGGTATAGAAATTCACTGCGGAACAGCCCGATGCCGTCAGCGCCGTTGAGCATGGCGGACGATACTTCTTCCTCGCTTCCAACGTTGGCGTAGATCAGCATTTTGTGACCGCTTCTGGTTACGGCGGGCTTGCTGATCAGGGAACGGAGATAGCGGTCGTGTTCTTTCGCCAGCTCGGTCTCCTCGGCACGCCTTCGCTCAAATTCCGCAATTTGCGCGGCGTTTGGCGATACCGTCAGCGTGCCGCCCGACGCATCCAGCAGGGCAAAGGCGCCGTCGCAGGAATCGGGGATCTTCCCGACTCCAACCAGAGCGGGGATGCCCATGGCGCGTGCGAGGATGGCAGTGTGAGAATTGGGCGTTCCGCCAAAGGTGACGAATCCAAGGATCATAGACCGCTCCAACAGAATGGTCTGCGATGGAGTGAGATCCTCCGCCACCAAAATATACGGATCACCGGCAGGCTGATTTTGCGGCGCTTTCATATCGGGGATCGCTCCCGAAAGCTGATCCATCAGCTGCGATTCAATGTCCTTCAGATCGGCGGTTCGGGCGGCCAGATATTCGTCGTTGGTTGCGCGGAGCTGTTCCGAAAACAGGCTGACCGCACGGTGGACTGCGTCCTCCGCCGAGTGTCCGTTTGCAAGCTCTCCGTTCAGCGCGTCGTTGAAATCGTCATCGTCCAACAGCATGGCGTGGATCTCAAAGATCTCTGCCTCGGCTTCGCCTACGCCCAGAAGCGCCCGTTGGTGGAGCAGGGAAAGCGTTTCCTTGGTTTTGCGAAGGGCGTCCTTCAAGCGTTGCGCTTGAGATTCCTCGGACGGTGGGTTCCGTGGGGCTTGTTTGACCGAATCTGGACGGAAAAATCGGAGCTTTCCCGCGGCTTTTTCGGCGGTGATCCCCACGCCGTGGAGCAGAATGTTGTTTGCGTTCATGTGGTTTCTCCGTAGGAATGTTCCAAATGGTTTTTGATTTGCTCGGCGGCGGTTTCCTCATCCTCGCCTATGATGGAAAAGGTCAAGGTGTCCCCCGCCTTGGCACCCAGACTCATCAGCGCCAGCAGGCGCTTGGCGTCCGCCTCTTTGCCGTTGGCTTTTACTTGAATATCGGAACGGAATTGCTTTGCAAAGGTTGCCAGCTTTCCCGCAGGTCTGGCGTGGATCCCGTTCGGATCCTTCACTTGGTAGGTAAATTCGATCATAGCGTGTTCCTTTCGTTTCAGATAGTCATCGCTAAATGTTTTCCCTGTTTGCGGTCAGATTATGCAAAAACGGCTTTCAAATCCAAAAACATTTGAAAAACGCAAAAAAAAAGACCGTATCCACCAATCGGATGGATCCGGTCTTTTTTTAGGAAGATCAAACTCAAGCCTTCTTATCGGACTTCACGTCGATGACCTTCTTGCCGTTGTAAAAGCCGCAAACCTTGCAAACGCAGTGAGGCTTCACGATTGCGTCACAAGCCGGGTTGGAGCACTTGCTCATGCCGGGCATAGAGAGCTTGCTGTTATTGGAGCGACGCTTATCTCTGCGGGCTTTCGATACTTTTTTCTTTGGTACTGCCATATCTACACCTCCTCTTGCACACACGCCCGTCCGAGCGCGGAGCATAAATAAATTGTTTTACCGTTTTTCTTCGTCCCCGTTTGGTTCCAACAAGGTTTTGAGAACCGCGAGCCGAGGATCAAGCTCTTTTTTCGGGCAACCGCAATCGCCGAAGCGAAGGGGCTTTCCGCATTTTGGGCAAAGACCGGGACAATCGGGACTGCACAGAAATCGCATGGGGAAGGAGAGCAACAGCTCCTCGCTCACCAATTCTTCCAGATCCAGCTTTCCGTCCTCGATCACGGCGTACTCGTCCACGTTTTCTTCCAACTGTTTTTCGCTCAAATTTTCTTTGGTGGAAACGGTGCGTTCCAAGTCCACGGAAAATTCATCGCAAACAGGCTCCAAACAACGGGCGCACCGGGCTTTGTAACGAACCGAAGCGGACAGCGTCAAACGCATATACCCCGCCTGATCGGTCACTTCGCCAACCGCATGAGCGTCGCCGTCAGACTCGGCTCCGTCCAAAAGTCGGGGCGCAAATCGGAAATCAATATTGATTCTGTCAACCTCGCCGCGAAGCATTGGGCGCATATCCAGGATCAAAATTTCCACCCCTCTTTCGATTGCCTAAAATACGACAACTATTATTATACCCATAAAATCCGATTTTGTCAATAGTTTTTTCAATTTTCTTCGCTTTTTTGAAAAGTTTTCCCATGTTAAGAAGAAAGAATGGAAGTCCGTCATTGACAAAATCCGCAAACAGGTGTATAATAATTGCGAAAAGATATTGAGAGAAGGGGGAACGAAATGAAGGTTGTCGGAATCATTTGCGAATGTAATCCGCTTCACGGTGGGCATCTATACCTCATGGATTGTGCAAAACGGAGCGGTGCGGACGCGGTGATCTGCGTCATGAGCGGTTGCTTCACCCAGCGAGGCGAGGCGGCGATCTTGGATCCCCTCACCAGAGCGGAAATGATCGTGGAAGCCAAGGGCGCGGACGTGTTGTTTGAATTGCCCTTTCCGTACAGCGCGGCGGGAGCGGACTATTTTGCCGCGGCGGGGATCTCCCTTTTGGAGCGGCTGGGGGCGGACGAGGTATGGTTCGGGAGTGAATGCGGGGCGCTTGAACCGTTACAGCGGGCAGCGGAAATTTCCTTGACCGAATCCTTTTCCCATGCTTACCGTCTGCGTTGCAAAAATCACGCCGAGGGAACTGCCGAGGGATATTTGGATTTGCTGCGGGAGCTTGCAGGGGTGGAAAACTTGCGCTCCAACGACCTTTTGGGCATCTCCTATCTGAAGGCCATGACGCTTCGCAACAGCCCCATGGTGGCGGTGACGGTGAAACGGATGGGAAGCGGTTATCACGAAACCGATCTGATCGACGGGATCCCCTCGGCGTCGGCTCTGCGGAAGGCTTTGTTGAGGGACGGGATCCAAGGGTGGAAGTCTTATTTATCGGAAAATTTACTTTCCGTGGCAGAAGAACGGATGCGGATGGGACTGGCTCCCGCCGATCTGCAAAGGGCGGAGCGAGGGATCTTAAGTCATTTCCGTTTGGCGTCGGACGAGCGGTTGGAGCGTACTCCCGAGCTTTCGGGAGGCTTGGGGCGCAGGATCGCGGCGGCGGCGCATACTTCCGTGGGGCTTGAGGAGTTGGTGCAAAAATCGGTGACTAAAAAATACACGGAGTCGCGTGTGCGCCGCGGGATCCTCTTTGCCATGACGGGAATTTCGGAGGACGACCTGCGCCGTGAGCCTGCCTACGCCGTGTTGCTTGCCGCCAATCCCCTGGGATGCCGTTTTTTGGCGGAGCGGAAAAAGGCGAGAAGCGTGGCGGTGGTGACCTGCCACGGGGATCTTCCCGATTCTCCCGAAGCCCGTCGGCAGGAGCAGTTGACCGAGGCGGCGTTTGCGCTCTACGGTTTGACGCTTCCAACTCCCCAACCCACGGATTTCTTTTTGCGGAGATCCTCAAAGATTTTTAAGGGAGAATCTTGACAACGGGCTCCCGATATGATATAATGAGAGCGGAAATTTACGTGTCATTCCCGAATGGGGAAGACAGAAGATAGATGAAGGAGAATGACGATGGGAAAAGCCGAGGTCGTAACGTTGGTCGCCGTTTTGGGCGTGTGTTTTTTGTTGCTGGTGTGTTTGATGGTGCATCTTGCCAATCGTCACGGCGCGAGAGTACGCCGCGGACAGAAAAAAACCAGAGAAGAACTGCTGGGCTACAATTCATCCAATCCGCTGACGGGTGCGGCAGTTGCCTGTGCCCTGGGTTGCTTCCTTTGCGGAGCTGTGGTGGCAATGAAGCCGTTCCGCCGTTAAAAGCAATAGAATAGGGGAAAATCGATCCGTTTTGGGGAAAAACCGCTACTGTTTGGCTCCTCAAAACGGATTTTTGTATTTTTTTGAAATTCTATTTACAAATACCATATTTTATGATATAATTACTTTACGGCTTTTACGTTGACGTTTTAGGAGAGAACTTATGAAAAAGATTTTGTCGTTGTTATTGATTTTATCTTGTTTGACGTTCTCCGTATGTTCGCTGGGGATTTCGGCGTCTGCCGAGGATGCCTACAGCGGAGCTTGCGGAGCAGATGCAAGCGACACTTTGACGTGGGTGTTTGATGCCGCAACAGGAAAACTGACGATTTCGGGCGAAGGTTTTATGCAGGACTACTCTGCGGAAACAGGGATGCAGGCTCCGTGGTATGGGTACCGTGACAAAATCAGATCCGTATCTCTTCCGGAGAATTTGAGTTACATCGGTGCGTATGCGTTTTTCAATTGCGTGGAATTGACTACTGTTACCATCCCTGAATACGTCATTAAAATCGGAGCGTCCGCTTTTGGGGGATGCGTCAAACTGACCGAGGTGATTTTTGAAGATGCCTACGATTGGTGTGTGATGGAATCCGCAGATTCCGAAATGATCTATCTTTCGGAAGAAGACCTTTCCAACACAGCAACCGCTGCTACCTATTTGACCGATACCTATAGCGGATATATTTGGTCGTATGGCTCCGACGAGGTTTTTGGTGTCAGAGGCATTGGATTTTTGATTCCGTTTATTATTGCCTTTATTCTTTTGCTGTTTGTATATTATTTGTTGCCCGTTTTGATTGTTGTGTTGATTATTATCGCGATTGTCAAACATAACCGTGCGAAAAAGGAACGAAAGTTGTTGGAAGCAAGACGAAAGAAACTCGGTATCATCGGTGGTATTGGTTTGTTTGCCGCAGGAACAATTACGGCGGTGTTGTTCAAAAAGAAGAAAAAGTAAGACGTTTAGGAGATCTATCATGAAAAAGATTTTGTCACTGTTATTGGTCGTGTGTTGTTTGACGTTCTCCGTATGTTCGCTGGGGATTTCGGCGTCCGCCGAGGATGCCTACGGCGGAGCTTGCGGAGCGGGAACGAGCGATGCCTTGGAATGGGTGTTTGATGCGGAAACGGGCGCGTTGACGATTTCGGAAACGGGTGCCATGGCGGATTATGGAACAGAGGACGGGGAGCAGGCTCCGTGGTATGGGTACCGCGATGAGATCAAGTCGGTTTCGTTGCCCGACGGTTTAACCAAAATCGGCAGCTACGCTTTTCGGGGTTGCGCGAATCTGACCGCCGTCACCATTCCCTCAAGCGTGACTTTCATCGGCGCGTCCGCTTTTCTGAATTGCGGAAAGCTGACAAAGGTGGTTTTCGCGGATGCCGACGGCTGGTACGTGCGTGAATCCTCCGAGTCCGTGGCGGTGCCGCTACCCGCGGAAACGCTGGCAGACGAAAAGCAAGCCGCCGAGTGTCTGACCGATGCCTGCGTTGGTTACGAGTGGTCGGTGGATTACTACGGCTATGATTTACATAACAAATATTCTGCTTTGGGGATCGTGGTTTTGGTCATTCTTCTCTTGTGCATGGTCGTGTGGAGCGTATGCGCTTTGCTCGCTTTCATTGCGTTGCCTTTCGTGATCCTTTCCGGTAGACGCAAAGCCAAAAAAGCAAAGCAGCGGCAACGGGAGCTGGAAGAAGAAAGACGGAAAGCAATCACCGTTTTGAAATGCGTTGGCGTAGCGGCGTTGGCGCTTGGCGTGATCTCGCTGTTCCGCAGAAGAAAGTAAGGGAAAATGGGGTGAGTCAAATGCGTAAACGCATAAGGTGACTCACCCCGTCGTTTTTGCTTTGCGGCTAAACAC
>JAZSMC010000128.1:0-14198 GCA_045535705.1 Eubacteriales bacterium | reverse complement strand
CCATTCTGTGAAGCCCCATGGAAATGATCAATCGATTTTCATCCGCTACGGGCATCACGTCGGCTACCGTCCCAATTGCCGCCAGATCCGAATACTCCATACAAATTTGTCGCACGCCGTCGATCTCGGGAGTGCCTTCCCGTCGGCACTTGAACGTTTCCAAAGCGCAAACCAGCTTAAACACCACCCCAACCCCCGCAAGCTCCGCAAAAGGATAAGAGTCGTCCGCTCTGTGGGGATTCACCACTGCACAAGCATTTGGCAATTCTGCGCGGCACTCGTGGTGATCCGTTACGATCACGTCAATTCCCAGGGATGCGGCGTAATCCGTTTCGGCATTGGCTGTCACGCCCGTATCCACCGTAACGATCAGCGCCACACCTTGTTCCCGCAAACGGTCGATCGCCTGCGCGGATAATCCGTAGCCTTCCAGACTTCTGCTTGGGATATAGTACCCCACGTCACCGCCACGCGAACGAAGATACAAGTACAGCAAGCTGACCGACGTGACACCGTCTACGTCGTAATCTCCGTAGATTGCGATCTTTTCGTTCCGATCCAAAGCGGTTTCGATCCGCTCAACCGCCGCTCCCATATCCTTCATCAAAAAAGGATCGTGTAGGGACGTTTCTTCCAAACGAAGAAACCGCAACGCTTCTTCGGTGGAACGATAGCCTCTGATATACAACAATCTTGCCGTAATCTCGGACAGATTGGTATCGCGCGCGATCCGACGGATCACGGCTTCGGATTCATCCGTTGCACAATAATTGGTATTCCATTTTTTTTCGATCTTAGATCCTGCCATATCGCACGCTCCTTTCCGGTTAAATTTTATCTAACGGCGCAAACCGTTTCATCAACGCTTCCGCTGTGCGGATACCGTCGGTGGCGGCACTGGTGATGCCGCCCGCATATCCCGCGCCTTCGCCGCAAGGATAGATCAGCGGGTGGCCCACTGCGTTGCAGGTTGCGTTGTTTCTCAATATCCGAACGGGTGCCGAGGTACGGGTTTCAGCCGCTGTCAAAACAGCGTCTTCCGCGTCGTAGCCTGCAATTTTCTTCCCAAAGGAAGCCAATGCGTAACGCAGGGATTCGGTGACAAACGTTGGAAAGATTTCTTGAAAATCTGCCGCGCGAACCTTTCCATCCCGATAACTCGGTTGTACGCGGCTTGGCTGGGTTCCCCGTTTCCCGGAGAGAAAATCTCCAACCGTCATCATGGGAGCATAGTAATCACCGCCCCCCGCACAAAATGCGTTCCGTTCAATTCTTTGTTGAAATGCAATGGCGCCCAACGCGCGATTTCCGTTGATTGGGGCGTAATCCTCACATCCCACGGAAACCAGCACTGCCGCATTGGCGTTTTTACCATCTCTGGCGTGATTGCTCATGCCGTTCACAACCAAGCCCTCATTTTCGGAAGCCGCCGCTACGACCTCGCCGCCGGGACACATACAAAAAGTATACACCCCTCGCGCTCTGCGAGTATCGGACAAGCTGTATTCCGCGTGTCCCAGAGCGGGATGTCCTGCAAAATCTCCATAAAGCGCGCGGTCAATATCATCCTGAAGATGTTCGCACCGTACGCCCATGGAGATGGGCTTTGCCTCCACCGAAAATTGCTTTGAGATCAAGGTTTTATAGGTATCTCTCGCACTGTGTCCGATGGCAAGGATCAACGCGCCGCAATGAAAATCTCCCGTCGAAGTTTGTACCTTGATCTCGCCGCCCGACAACTCCTCAAAATCCAACAATCGGCACCGATAGATCACCTGACCGCCCAAGCGACGGATCTCATTTAACATGGAATCCACCACACCCCGAAGCACGTCGGTTCCGACGTGGGGCTTTGCCAACGTAAGAATTTCTTGCGGAGCCCCGAAGGAGTGAAAGGTTTCCAACACGAAGCGACAACGGGGATCGTGAATTCTCGTTACCAGCTTTCCGTCCGAAAAGGTTCCCGCTCCGCCCGCGCCAAACTGAATATTACATTCCGTATCCAAAACACCCGTTCGGCGGAAGGCTTCAACGGTGTTTACCCGTTCTTCGACGGAGCTGCCTCGGTCGATGAGGATGGGACGGTAGCCGTTCCTTGCAAGAAGCAAGGCGGCAAACAGCCCTGCGGGTCCCATACCAACCACCATGGGTGGTGCTGTCATCACCTCGGTTCCGCTTGGCACGGGAAGGGCGGATTCTTCCAATCGTTGCAATCCGCCCTTTTGGCAGATCTTCTCGGAAATGGGAGTATCGCTTTCCATCAAAACCGACCAGACCAGACGGACGTCCCGCTTTTTTCGCGCGTCAACAGACCGTTTATAAAGCCGAAAATGAAGCGACGAGGAAGGAATCCCCAAACGCTTCATTTGTTCAGCCGCACGCTTCAACACGTCACCCGTGTCTGCATCGGGGGACACGCTGATACCGTTGATCAAATAACGATAGATCAAATCCTTTTGCGCCTTCATTGCTCGGTGTACACTGTGACGGGAACGTCCTGATTCTTTCCGATCTCTTCCCTGCCCGATTCCACCAACGCCGTCACGCACAGCCAGATCACTACCGCCAACAACAAGCAAACGAATCGGGGCAACAGATTCAATTTTCGAAACCATCCCTTGGAAAATTGCTTTGAAGCGGTCATATGACCGATCACGTTTTTCTTTTTCATGAAACAGCCTCCGTTTTACACGTTTGATCCGAGTTAAACTCCGCTCTTGGGAGTTCTCGCATCCGAATTCTCTGTGGATTCACCTTGCGGATCTGCGTCGGGCTCTGCCGCGTGAGCCTCCGAAAACGCTTTGGCGGATGCCGCCGCTTTTTTGCTTTCCTCGATCTGCTTGGTCTGCTCTGCAATCATTGCTTCCGCCTTAACAGCCCATTCTTTTGCTGCCTTGGTGGCTTTGGCATCCTGTTTCTTGATCCGCAAATACAAACTGCCCGCCATATAGGTCATCAAAATATCCATCAGCGATGCACGGTCCACGTTACGGATCAGCTTTCCGTCCTGCGCCACCGACACGATTCCGGATTCTTCCGAAACCACCACCACCAAGGCATCGCTGACCTCAGTCAATCCCACTGCCGCGCGGTGTCTGGTTCCCATGTTTTCAAAATTAACTGTGCTGTGTGTGGTGGGAAGAACGCAGCTGGCTCTCCAGATTCGCATATCACGAATGATCAACGCGCCGTCGTGAAGAGGAGCTTTATCGTAAAAAATATTCTGCAACAGGTGAGAAGTCACCATCGCATCCACCGTCTTGCCGCTTTCCGCAAAATCCCCCAAAGGAGTGAGCCCTTCAAAAACGATCAACGCCCCCGTATAACGGTTGGACATCTGGAACACAGCGTCCACCGTTTCCTCTGCCACTCGCTTGGCAGCGGGAAGTTGGCGCTTGGGAAGCGTATCTCCCGCAGGATTAACGGGCTTGGAGTTTCCGATTCGCTCCAAGGCATCTCGGATCTCGGGTTGGAAGATCAGAACGAAGCAGAAAAACGCTGACGACGCAAACAACTTGATGATATAGCTCAAAGCGGGGAGATCCAACGCCACGGTCACCATGCTAACGACCACAACCACGACTAAACCAAGCAACACGCGCCCCGCTCTTCTGGCTTTTGAAAAGCTATAAACGTAATACAGCAGCCACGCCAAGATCAGAATATCCAAAACATCGATAAAAGTGATCTCGCGGAGCGACCGCCAAACGTATTCACCAAAGAAATTTTGAACCGTATTCCAAAAAGCAATCATAATTTCCACTTTGCCTCCGATGATCCACTGATTTTTCAGACAAGCTCACACGCACACAAGTATTTATAATATATTATAACATATATATTAAAAAAATCCAATAGGTTTAGCAAAAAAAATCAAAAAAAGTTGGGAGCCGCCCAAAAAAATTTGGCAGCTCCCGCAAAGTGTTAATCCGCCAGATAACGTCCGTTGGAATTCAGCATTTGATGCTTGATCTCCCATAGCCGTTTGGAAAGATCCACGTAGTAATTGTGGGGATTGTTGAATCGGCGCACCTCATCCCACATTCCTTCCAATTCCTCGGCACAATGATTCCGTATTGCTTCCAAAGACGGCAGATCGTAGACCAATTCCCCATCCTTGAACACACGGACCAGAAGCTCCGTTGCGGTGAAATTCTCCAGCGTTTTCCGTTTCCAGGTAAAATCGGGATCAAAGATTTCCAAAGGCTTGGTGTCGTCAACGGTTTCGTCCCACACGCAGAGCAGATCCGCTTCCGCCTTGCCCGTATCTCTCCCCCTCAGACGATAGATCTTTTTGAAGTGGGGCGTGGTGATCTTTCCTACGTTTTCGCTGACCTTGATCTTGGGCAGGATGGTTCCGTCCTCCCTCTCCACTGCCGCAAGCTTATAAACACCCCCAAACACGGGATCGCTCTTGGCCGTGATCAGCCGTTCACCAACGCCAAAAGCATCCACCTCGGCGCCCTGGCGAAGCAATTCACGGATCAGATACTCATCCATGGAGTTTGAGATCACGATCCTACATTCCTTCCACCCTGCGTCATCCAGCATTTTTCTTGCTTTTTTGGACAAGTACGTCACGTCCCCCGAATCAATGCGGATCCCGCATTTCGTGATCCCCTTGGGTTTTAGGACCTCGTTAAAGGCGCGAATGGCGTTGGGAATTCCCGATTCCAACACGTTATAGGTATCCACCAAAAGCGTAACGCCGTTGGGATACACCTCGCAATACGCCCGAAACGCTTCGTATTCACTGTCAAACATCTGAACCCAAGAATGTGCCATGGTTCCCGTGGCGGGCACGCCGTAATCCCGCTCCGAAACGGTACAAGCCGTGCCGATACAGCCCCCGATATACGCCGCTCTGGCGCCGAGGATCGCGGCATCCGCGCCGTGGGCGCGTCTGGATCCGAACTCACTGATGGCGCGCCCTTTCGCAGCTCTGGTCAAGCGCGCCGCCTTGGTTGCGATCAGGGATTGGTGGTTGACCGTCATCAAAACAAAGGTTTCGATAAACTGCGCCTCGATGGCTCGTCCCCGAACGATCATCAGCGGTTCTCCCGGAAACACGACGGTTCCCTCGGGGATCGCCCAGATATCTCCCGTGAATCGGAACGAGCGCAAAAAAGCCAGAAAATCCTCGGAAAACAGTTGTTTTTTTCGGAGAAACTCAATATCGTCCTCGGTGAATTTCAGATTTTTGATATACTCCACGATCTGCTCCAAGCCCGCCACGATGGCAAATCCGCCGTTGTCGGGATTTTTGCGGTAAAACACGTCAAAATAGACGATCTTATCCTGCATCCCCTTGGCAAAATAGCCTTGACTCATGGTCAACTCGTAAAAATCGCAAAGCATGGTTAAATTTCTTGATACGTCTTTCATATTGGCACCGTCCTTTGTTTTTCTACTCTGTAGTATATCATAAATACGGCGAAAATGCAAGTTTTTTCAAAAATATCATTTAAATCCGAATTATTTTACAAAAAAGACTTGTTTTTTTGGTAAATAAAGGCTATAATGAAAACAACCTTGATTTTCACCCGGAAAGGAAACCGAACCTATGAAAAACGGATTCGTTCAGATTGCCTGCGCCTCACCGAAGGTGCATATTGCCGATCCCGTTCGCAACGCGGACGAGCTGATCCGTCTGACCAAAGAAGCCGACAAAAACGGTACCGCGCTGATTTTATACCCCGAGCTTTCGCTGACGGGCTACACCTGCGGAGATCTTTTTCGCAACGAGAAGCTGATCTCATCGGCAAAAACCGAATGGAAGCGGTACCTGGAGCAAACGAAGGATTGCGCCTGCGTTTCCGTAGTCGGGCTTCCCTTGCAAATCCAAAACAAGCTCTACGATTGCGCCGCCGTATGTCAACGCGGAGCCGTTCTCGGCGTCGTTCCGAAAATCAATCTGACCAACAGCGAATTGCGTTGCTTTACGTCGGGTAATTCGTCGGATCCTGTGATCGAACTGTTCGGAACGAACGTAAACTTCGCTCACGACGCGGTCTTTGCTTGTTCCGCCCCCTCCCCTTTTCGATTCGCGGTCAGCATTTCGCAGGACGCATTGAAAAACACCCAAACGGAACGGCTTGTCAAAGACGGCGTTTCCTTGATCTGCGTTCCTGCCGCAATTCCCCAAACGGTAGGAAGCGACGAAAGCCAACGAAACCAACTGCTCGCAAGCAGTTGCGACAATGGGTGCGGGTACCTCTACGCCAACTGCGGCGAGGGAGAATCCACCACCGACTACGTTTTCGGCGGACACCGCTTGATCTGCGATCACGGCGAGCTTCTTGCGGAAGCGGAGCCTTTTGATTTCGGCAAGCAGATTCTTTACTGCGACCTTGACGTTTCCCAAAATCCAAACGAAAAACGCATCCCCACGCAACCGTGTGGTACCGTCGATGCAACCGACGAAGCCGATCCGCATCCATTCTTTCCAACTGAGCCGTTGGCATTGGAGAATTACTGCAAATCCATCTTGAAGATCCAAGCATACGGATTAAAGCAGCGGATCGAAAAGGCGTACGCCAAAAAAGCTGTGATCGGCATTTCGGGCGGACTGGATTCCACGCTGGCGCTCTTGGTGGCAGCATACGCCATGGATCTGCTTCAGCGCCCCAGAACTGACATTCTGGCGGTGACAATGCCCTGCTTCGGTACTACGGATCGAACCAAAAGCAACGCAACCGTTCTTTGCGAGGAGCTGGGGGTGGACTTCAGATGCGTGAACATCGGAGATGCGGTCAATCAGCATTTCCGTGATATCGGACATGATCCGTCGGTTCACGACGTGACATACGAGAACAGTCAAGCCAGAGAACGGACGCAAGTTTTGATGGACATTGCAAACGGTTGCGGCGGCATGGTGATCGGTACGGGGGATCTTTCCGAATTGGCGTTGGGCTGGGCGACCTATAACGGAGATCATATGTCCATGTACGGCGTAAACGCCGACGTTCCGAAGACCTTGATCCGCCATATCGTGGCGTATTGCGCTCAACAAGCCGCCGCAAAAGGTTATGACAAGCTGGCTGAGTCCCTCAATGACATTCTGGACACCCCCGTTTCCCCCGAACTGCTCCCCGCCGACGAGCAAGGACAGATCGCCCAGAAAACAGAGGATCTGGTGGGTCCCTACGAGCTTCACGATTTCTACCTTTACCATCTCTTGAAAAACGGATATTCCCCCGAAAAATTATACCGTCTTGCAAAAAAAGCCTTCGGAGAGGCTTATTCCGATGAGGTTCTGCTGAAGTGGCTGGAGATCTTTTTGCGCCGATTCTTCAATCAGCAATTCAAGCGTTCCTGCCTGCCCGACGGTCCTGCGGTTTGTGAGGTATCTCTTTCCCCCAGAGGCGGATGGTGTATGCCGTCAGACGCTTCTTCTGCCATCTGGCTGGAAGAAGTGAGATCGTTGAAAGAAAACATTTGAAGTACTCCGATAATATAAAATCAAAAATTAGTGCGTATCAACTGTACGTTTGACGGTTGATACGCACTAAATCTATTACATAAAAAAGATATTACGCTTTTCGTGCAACCTTCTTAAGACGGTTGATTAGAACATCATATCGCGCATCTGAACGTAAAATTGTGACTTCTTCATCACCGATGAGCCAATCCAACATAGATTGAGAACGATTTCCTTCCGGTTCCAAAATCCATCCCCCATCGGAATAACCCCGAAGAATCAACGACGTATGCTTTTCGTTAAATCCGTAAGTATCCATAGAAATTGCAAAATCCGCTGATTTTTCAAGCCATTTCCATGCGTTTTCGATGTCATTGTTGCGCAGAAATGAGCACGCAATATATCTGCAAGCAATCTCTCCTTCTTGGGCTAAAAACTGATAGTCTTTATCCGGAAACAGATTTTCAAGCAGCGCTACCTGAAGTTGATATAATTTGATTTGTTCCTCGCTTGTGTAAATCATTTTGCCATCATCGTGGCAGTGACCGCAGGCGCACCCAATGACGGATAACAATTGATTAACCAAATACCATATATACGATTGTCTCTTCTTAAAATCCTCATCACCATTCCAACGGTAAAGCATAAAATTTTCGTATGAGAAATGAGATTTTGGCATTTCCTGCGCAAGTTTTTTCATTTCATTCTTTTTTCCTGCATATTCGTATGCAGTTGCAAGAGTGTCAATCGCCTCATATCTGATTGTGTTATCCGTGCATTCCGCTAAAATTCGATTGCAAAGGTTGAATACTTCACTATATTCTTTGATTCCTTTTCTGGATAACTCACACACCAAGGAATTGGCAAGACTTTGCATAATTCGATATTCTCGCGGAAATTTTTGGTTTGCCTCGCGAAGAAGTTGTGTACGATCTTCCCCTCTCCCTTGATTCCCCAAAATATTTGCCTCGGATAGATATTCTTGAATTTCTTCATTATGCCTCTCAATATCAATTTCAAGCAATACATCGGAAGAAACATCAAATATATGACAAAGCGCAGGAATTTGAGAAATGTCGGGAGATGTTCGATCACACTCCCATTGTGAAACCGCACGAGAAGTGATTCCCAGATATTCGGCAAGTTGTTCTTGCGTAATATTCTTTTCTCCACGCAAACGCTTGACGGTAGATCCAATAGACATTTCTATAACCTCCTGATGGACTTAAAAAGCACTTTGTGTTTTTATTATATCATGTTTTGAAAATAATTCCACGAAATATTTGTTGTTATCATGTATAGTTTCGCTTTGTATTTCAAAGATATTATACCAAAAACAAACTCGAATTGCAAGAAAAAACACTTGCAATTCAAAAAAAGTCTTCTAAAAAAATTTTTTCTTGTTGTAGAGGGGTAATTCAAGAGTGCAAAAAGTTTCCATTTTTCGACTTGAATAAAGCAGGATCACTCACGGCAATACTTTCCTTGAAAACAGAAACGGAGCCTTGGTTATGTATTATAATAAAGTCGAAATTTGCGGTCTGAACACCTCTCATTTGAAGGTGCTGACAGATGAGGAAAAAAAAGCTCTTTTGCTCAAATGTAAGGCAGGCGACGAAAACGCCCGAAAAGAACTGATCTACGGAAATCTACGCTTGGTGCTTTCCATCATTCAGCGTTTTTCGGGACGGCGGGAGAATATGGATGATCTGTTTCAGGTGGGGTGTATTGGACTTGTGAAAGCCGTGGATCATTTCAACACCGATCTGGACGTGAAATTTTCCACCTACGCCGTTCCCATGATCATCGGTGAGATTCGACGCTATTTGCGGGACAACAACGCCATCCGCATCAGCCGTTCGGTTCGTGACCTTGCCTACCGCGCGTTACAGGTTCGTGAAGAATTGATGTCTGTAAAGGAAGGCGAGCCAACGGTGGATGAGATCGCCGCTCGGTTGGGCGAGAAAAAGGAAGCGGTTCTCCACGCCATGGACGCCATCGTGGAACCCATTTCTCTTTACGAGCCTGTTTACAACGACAACGGCGACGCTCTTTATCTGATGGATCAGCTTGCCGACACCACCGACGGTGATGAAAACTGGATCGAAAGCATCTTACTGCGTGAGGCAATGGAACAGCTTACCGAACGGGAACGGAAGATCATCCAAATGCGTTTTTATCGCAACAAAACCCAAATGGAGATCGCTTCCGAGATCGGAATTTCCCAAGCGCAGGTATCCAGATTGGAAAAAGCCGCCTTGGAAAAAATGAGAGAACAAATGTAATTTTTGACAGGGATGCAATCGTATCCCTGTTTTTTTGTAACCAATCGCAAAAAATGGCGACTATACGGGTGAAAGAACAATTCGGAAAAGGAGATGCTCTATGAAATTATGGCTCAAAATTACGCTTTTCTCACTGCTTTCCCTGCTGCTTGCGCTGATTCTGATTCTTGGGATCCTCACCGTGAAAGGCTACGGAATTTCAATCGGTCGCCTGATGGTCACGGAACGCGGGGAAAATTTACTGATCGTGGAGAACACCCCCATTCAAATGTCCGATCAATCCCGCAAGCAAGCGCTGTTTGACAAGTATCAAACGGGAGATCTGCTTTTGGTGATCCATGACGGTGTTGAGGAAACGTATCCCGCAAGAAGCGGTGCTTACGTTGCGGTGCGGCTCCAACGAGGATCGGTGACGGATATTCCCGGAAACGTGTTAAACGAACTGTTTGATCTCGGATGGATTGCCGACGTTTCCGAAAAAAATTAAAATTTTAATAAATTTTCTAAAATATCTTCCCTTTTTGGTAAAAATGTGTTATAATAGAGGAGTAATGTATGGAAGACACGAAAAAAGACGAAAAAACACCTATTTCACTTCCGTAAATGATATTTTGGAGGACGAAAAACATGGCTATCAAAATGAGAATTCTTTACGCTTCCGGCAAAAAGAAGATTCAGGCGTTTGCCAACGAAATCAAAACCAAGCACCAACTGGCGTTCAACGCGGTTGACGTGATCCCGCCCGCTTATCCTTGCGACAAGGAGCGTATCGTGATCCTGGCGATCAGCGCAAAGGGCAACGACATCAGTGATCCCGTGGTTCGTTTCTGCCAAGAGCTTACCAAGGCTCGCGCGCAAAACGTGGCGCTGATGATCGACGGCGATGCTACCGCTGCCAACAAGATCAAAGAGATCCTCGTCCAGGCAGGAACCAACGTCTACGACGAAGTGATATTCGTCAATGGCGGATTCCCCATCTTTGGCACCACGCCGAAGCCCGAGGAAAAGGCGGCTGTTCTGGATTGGATCGACCGTGTGATCGCAAATCTGAAATAATCAAATACACAAAATATCGTTGCGGACAAAACCGCAACGGTATTTTTGTATTCAGAATTTCATAGTCAACTGATCGGTTTCGTCCACGTCATCCAAAGCGCCGTTTTCCCGAAGAATTTCAATGACGGCTTTAGACAGCTTGGCGCGGATCTGCAGATCCTCTACCGAGAAGAATTGCTCCTCATCACGAGCGCGGATAATACTGTCCGCCGCAGTTTCGCCTAGTCCAGGTAAGGACGAAAACGGCATCCGAATAGCTCCGTTTTCGGGCTGAAACACGAAGGAATGGGATTTTTTCAGGTCTACCGACAAAAATCGGATCCCTCTCGCCATTGCCTCGTTGATCAACTGCAACGTGGAAATGCTTGCCTGCTCCTTGGGAGAAGCCTCTTTTCCCCGTCGCTGAATATCCCGCATCACTGCCACCACGTTGGCTTTGCCCCCTCGAACGATGCTGGCGTCAAAGCCGTTGGGCGCCACAGTGAACATGGTGCAATAGAACGCCACAGGCTGGTGAACCTTATACCACGCCAAGCGGATGGCAGACATGACGTATGCCGCGGCGTGCGCTTTTGGGAACAGATACTTGATCTTTTTGCACGAGGTAATATACCATTCGGGCACCTCGTGCTCCCGCATGGCTGCTTCCCATTCAGGCGTCAAGCCTTTTCCCTTTCGTACCGCTTCCATGATCTTGAAGGACATAGCGTTATCCAATCCGTAACGGATCATATCCAACATGATACCGTCACGGGTACCGATCACGCGAGAAATATCACAAATGCCCTCTTTGATCAGATCCTGGGCGTTGCCAAGCCACACGTTGGTACCGTGTGTCAAGCCCGAGATCTGTAGCAAGTCCGCAAAATTTCGGGGCTTTGCGTCCAACAATACCTGCTGGATAAAGGGGGTTCCAAGCTCGGGCAATCCATAAGTACCGATGGTACAGCCTTCAATGTCGTCGGGCGTGATCCCTAAAGGCTTGGTGGATTCAAACAGCTCGTACACCGAACGGTCATTCATTGCCACGTCGTTGACCGACGTGTTCGTAAAGGTTTCCAACCACTTATATTTGGTTGGAATATCGTGTCCAAGCTCGTCCAGCTTCAGAATGGTGTCGTGAAGATAGGAAAACGCAAAGTGGGTGGTGATAATATCCGAATTCGGATCGTCGGCGGGATGCTGAACGGGGGTGAAATCATAAACGTCGTATTTCTGCGGAACTACGATGATTCCGCCCGGATGCTGTCCCGTCAGCTTTTTCACACCCGTACAGCCCGCAACCAAACGGTTCATCTCCGCACGAGGCAAGCTAATGCCCTTTTGCTCTACGTACTTGGCAACGTAACCGAAGGCGGTCTTGTCCGCCAAGGTTCCGAGGGTACCCGCGCGGAATACGTGTCCCTCACCGAACAACTCCTCGGTGTATTTATGCACCCTGCCCTGCACGTCACCTGAAAAGTTCAAGTCTATATCGGGGGATTTGTCGCCGTAGAACCCGAGGAAGGTTTCAAACATGATGTCGTGACCGTCCGCCTTGTACTTGGTTCCGCATTTGGGGCAATTTTTATCGGGCAAATCAAAGCCCGAACCAACCTCGCCCTTGGTGAAGAACTCATTATGCTTACATTCGGGATTAGGGCAATAATAGTGGGGCGGCAGAGGGTTTACCTCGGAAATTCCCGCCATGGTCGCAACGAAAGAGGAACCGACGGAGCCTCTGGAACCGACCTGATAGCCCTGCTGTTCGCTGAAATACACCAATCTTTGCGCGATCAGATACAGCACCGCAAAGCCGTTTTTGATAATTGAGGTCAATTCACGCTCCAAACGTGCGGAAACCAGATCGGGTAACGGATCGCCGTACATTCGCTTTGCGCGCTCCCAACACATATCCTGCAATTCCTGCTCCGCGCCCTCCATTTCGGGCGTGTAAGAGCCTTTGGGAATCGGACGGACCTGCTCGATGCTGTCCGCGATCAGATTGGTGTTGGTAACCACCACCTCGTACGCCTTTTCTTCCCCAAGATAAGAGAACTCCTCCAGCATTTCCTCGGTGGTTCGCAAATAAATCCCAACGTCCTTATCGTAATCCTTGAATTTCAATCCCGCCAAAAGGATCTTGCGGAACAGCTCGTCCTCTTGATTGAGGAAATGGGCGTCGCAGGTGGCGCACACGGGCTTGTTGTATTTTTCGCCCAACGCAACCACGCGGCGGTTCAGATCGCGCAGCCCTTCGTCGTCCGCGATCTTCCCTTCTGTGACCAAGAATCGGTTGTTGCAGATGGGTTGGATCTCCAAATAATCGTAGAAATTCACGATCTCCTCGATCTCGGACTCGGGACGGTTCTCCAGAATGGCGCGGATCAGCTCTCCCGATTCACAGGCGGAGCCCACGATCAAGCCCTCACGGTGCTTCTCCAACACGGTCTTGGGAATCCGCGGATTTCGTTTGAAGTAATTCAGATAACTGTAAGAGATCAGCTTGTAGAGATTTTTCAATCCCGTTTGATTCTTCACCAACAAAATTTGGTGATAGGTTGGCAGCTTCAGCGGATCCGCTTTTTCGGTCATTTCCCGTTTGAGATCGTTGAAGTTCGTCAGCTCCATTTTTTTCATCTGATCTGCCATTTGGAAATAGATCATAGCCAGCATTTCCGCATCGTCGCAAGCACGGTGATGGTTGAAATTCCCTAACTCGTAATGCTTTGCAAGCACGTCCAGTTTATGGGACTTCAGCTCGGGATTGAGATACTTGGACAATGCAACGGTATCCAAATACGGATTGGAAAACGGCAATTCCGACTCCTTTGCGAAATAGCGGATAAAACCAACGTCAAAATTGGCGTTATGTGCAATGAGAAGCGGATACGGCTCTCCCTCTTTTACCCCATCGTTTCCGATAAATCGGAAAAAGTCTGCTAAAGCGTCCTTCACCAACGGCGCGTCCGCCACCATTTCATCGGTGATGCCCGTCAGCTCCACGATCTCCTGCGGAATCGGCACTTGGGGATTGACGAAGGTGTTAAACCGCTCCAACACCTTGCCGTTCTTGATCTTCACCGCTCCGATCTCGGTGATCCTGCAGTTTTGCACCGAAAGTCCCGTGGTTTCAATATCGAAAACCACAAATTCCGCGTTGTAATCGGGATTGCAAACGCCCGAAACGGCGCCTGCGGTATCGTTTACGAAATAGCTTTCGATACCGTAGATCAGCTTCAGCGGATGTTCCTCGTCTGCGTTCTTCTCCAACGCCAGCATAGCGTCGGGAAAGCCCTGCACGTTGCCGTGGTCGGTAATGGCGATGGCGGGATGCCCCCATTTGAGCGCCGTTTTCACCGCTACGTCGGGGGGGATCAGCGCATCCATGGTGGACATGGTGGTATGTAAATGAAGCTCCACGCGCTTTTTTGGCGCGTTATCTTTCCGTGTTTTCT
>JAZSMC010000090.1:0-9592 GCA_045535705.1 Eubacteriales bacterium | reverse complement strand
GGATGAATTCCTCGGCTCTGAATCGTGGATGGTTGTAGTTTGACCACATCTTTGACCATCTACAGCTTCGGACTACGTGGAAACAGTGCGACGAGGAGCATCGGAAAGCACCGTTTTCGGACACGAAAGCCCCGAAAAGCCTTGTAAATCAAGAAAAAAACTATCATCTTACGCTTCGGGACGATGAGATCGCAGGTTCGAGTCCTGTCACTTCGACCAAAAAACAGCCGAAAATAAGCCATTTTGACTTGTTTTCGGCTGTTTTTCTATATGTTTTTCACAAAATCGTCTATTTTCAGTTGACCACATGTTTGCCCTGATTTCGAACCCTTGGACTGTTTTTTTACCGTGATTTTCCCTTTGCTTCAAAAAATCCCTTTTCTTTGCTTACTGCGATGCAAATTTTGAGGGCTGACAGATTGCTTTCTGCCAGCCCTCGTTCTTATCTTCATCTCGACAAATTGGAATTTATCAATATGCTTTGAAATTTTTCGAGTCTTTCCAACAAATTCGTACGTATCTAATTGACAAATCGGCTGTTTTATGATATAATACTTAATCGGTTAGAGTTCCTCTAATAATACATTCATCGAACGACCTGTGTGCCGTAGCACCTGCCCGTAAAAACGGAAGAAAGGTCAATGGAAGATGTCGGGTGAGCCCGGTTATTGCAAAAAAGCAGTAGCCGAGCTTTTTTGTTCAAAAATTTACGGCTAAGGAGTAGTGTTATGAAAAACACCCGAACAAAAACCCTGCTTCAGTATGTCCTGCCTGCCATACTGACAAACACCTGCATTTTCCTGTTTACGATTATTGACGGTATATTCGTCGGTAACGGCGTAGACTCGAATGCGCTCGGCGCAGTCAATATTGCAATGCCGTTCGTAATGATCGTTACGGCTCTCAATATGCTGACGTCTATCGGTGGCGTTACCGTCACCGCCATACGACTTGGACGCCACGAAAAAGAAGGCGCAAATCAAGCGTTTATGCACGCTTTAACTGCTAATCTTACGGTAGCAATCATTATCACCTTACTCGGTGTCGTGTTCACAGAACCGCTTTGCCGTATGCTCGGTGCTGATGGTATCTATCTGCCTATGGCAAAGGAATATATCTTTTGGTGGTCGATCTTTGCCATTCCCAGCGCACTTTCCGTTCTGTTCCAAAGCTTCTGCCGCAATGACGGCTCGCCCGTTCTCGTTGCGGTCGCTACAGTAATCAGCACCGTTCTTAATATTTTTCTCGATTGGCTCTTTATCTTTCCTCTCGAAATGGGCATTAAGGGCGCGGCTGTCGCAACGGGCATTTCTCAGACGGTTGGTTTCCTAATTGTACTGTTGCACTTTATTCTTCGCAAGGGTGAGCTTCGCATCAGCAAATACAAGCCCGAACGCAAGCTCTTTGGCAAGGTCATTTTCCGTGGACTTCCCGAAATGATTGCACAGTTTGCAACGCCTGTTACCACCATTTGCTTAAATCACGTTCTTTACGCAACGCTTGCGGACGAGGGCGTAAACACCTTTGCCGTGATTTCTTACGTCGCCTCCTTTGCTATGTCTGTGCTATTCGGTACTTCCGAGGGCTTACAGCCGTTGTTCGGACAGACCTACGGAGCAAAAGAGGAAAAGGATATGAAGTTTTACTTCCGCAGCGGCGTGCTGATCAGCTTGGTAGGCAGTGCGATTTGCGTTGCGATTGCCATTTTGCTTTCTCGCCCCATCAGCGTCTTGTTCGGTGCGGAGGGCAGTATTATCGACTCAACCGCAAGATATATGCCACAGTATGCTTGGGCGTTTATCGTTGCAGGACTTAATACCTTGATTTCAGCGTATTTCTATTCCACCAAACGCTCGGTACACGCTATTATTCTGAACGTAGCAAGAAGCTTTGTTGTGAATATAGCCGTTATACTCGGTCTGTCTGCGCTTGGCAGTTCTATTGTGTGGTACACCTTCGGTATATCCGAGGTAATCGTACTGCTCATAGCATTCGGACTTTTGAAGTTCTCGGAAAGAAAAGGAATTATCTACAAATAACTTGAAGAATGACGGTGTTTATCGCAGGGCGGTAAACACCGTCGTTTTTGTCAAATTTAGCATTCTGCTCTGCAAATTCTTATTTATCGGTGAGCTTATTACATCACACTTTTATGAATATTTCAACCGTTTACTTGACATATCCTCGCCTTTGTGATATAATGTCTACGTTTAATATTTGTCACCGGAGGCTGTGTACCGTAGTACCGTAATGCCGGATTAGGTGTCCAAGTGAGCTTGGGTTATTGCGTATGCAAGACCTTGGCTCTATTTTTATTTTTGGGGGTTATAATGGATTCAGAGATTTTTGAAAAACTACCGCCGACGAAGCTATTCTTCCGCCTCGCGATACCGTCTATGATAACAATGGCATTTGGAGCGCTCTATCAGATTGCTGACGGATTGTTCGTTGGACGGTTTATCGGTGAGGACGCGCTTGCTGCCGTCAATCTCATTATGCCGATCATTATGATCGTGTTCGGCTTTGCCAATCTGATCGCCACGGGTGCTTCAGCGCGTATTTCCATATTGCTCGGAGAGAAAAAGCGTGAGGAGGCTTCGCAGGTGTTCACCTTCACGTTAAAGGTCATTTTCTTGATCTCCTGTGTTGTTGGTGCTATCGGATTTTTATTTGCCGAGCCGTTTGTCAGACTTCTTGCTCCGGGCGCTACCGAGCAAGCCATTGAATACGGTATCACTTACACGCGCGTTTACGCCGCTTTTGCTCCCATGATGCTGATTTTCCACGCCACAGACAACTATTTGCGCGTTTGCGGAAAGGAACAGCTTTCGATGTGGCTTGGTATCGGTACGCAAGCGTTCAATATCGTACTTGACGTCATTCTCATCGTTTTCCTCGGTCAAGGTGTGTGGGCGGCGGCGTTTACAAGCTGTCTTGCTATGGCGCTCGGTTCTGTCATTACGCTGCTTCTGTTCCGCAAAAAGCGAATGGATTTGTATTATACTAACGGAAAGGTTGAAAAGGCCGTATTCTTCCGTATCCTTGCCAACGGTTCAAGTGAGTTTTTTAGTAGTATTTCAATGTCGGTAATGTCCATCGTCTACAACTTCTTTTTACTGAAATACGGTGGCACTACCGGTCTTGCCGCATTCTCGGTGGTTATGTACGTAGACAGCATCATTGGTATGCTCGTATTCGGTATGTGCGACGCACAACAGCCTGCCATAAGCTATTGCTACGGAGCAGGGCTTATGGATAAGGTAAAAGCGTTATTCCGTCGCATCATACTTGGAGCAGTCGTCCTTTCAGCCGCCTCGCTCTTGTTTATGTTGTTCCTCGGTCAATACGTTGCACCCTTGTTCGTCAAGCCCGAAGATACCGAGCTTCTTGCGGTCAGCATTATCGGTATGAAGCTGTTCTCGCTTTCTTACCTTACGGGTTGGGTAGATATGTGCTTCTCGTCTTATTTTACCGCGCTTGAACGTCCTGCTCGCTCGATGCTCACGTCCTTCTTCGGAACGCTTGTTTTTCCGATAGGCGCGTTGTTTGCCTTGACTCCGTTCCTTGAACTAAACGGCGTTTGGCTCAGCGCACTCGTTTCCTGTACTGCAAGCGCAATGTTTACGGTGATGCTCTATTTAACAATGGCAAAGAAAAAACAGCAACCTTTGTAAGAATCCTTTTCTTTGCTTACCGCGATGCAAATTTGAGGGCTGACCGCTTGGTCAGCCCTCTGTGCGTTATGCCGTTTTCATCTTTTTCTTCTCGGCGGCGATTTCCTTTTTCTTTTCTTCTATCATCTTGGCAAGCTCCTCTTGGGACCATCCGTTCTTTTTCCGTAATCTGGTTATTTTGTCTGCAAAATCATAAAAATCACCTTGCTTGCAGATTTACACGTATATTATAGCAAAAATTTTGGGTATATGCAAGCAACCGAGGGCTTTCAAGGTGTCAACCGTCGGTTGCTTTTTTGATAATTGCTCCCTCGCTCCGATTCGTGGAACGAGGACACGCCATATTTTTTCAATTTTATGAGTTTGATCAAAGCCACCATCTGTCTTTGATCCACTCAACGTTTTCGGGCGGGACCATATCCGCGGGGTGACACAGCGAGATCACGCCGTTTTGAAGGGAATAAATCGTTATGCGTAATTCCTGCGAAAGAGCCGTAGCATCCCATTGGGAAACCTCGGAGAGCCCCTCTCCGCTTCGTTTACAAAGGGCTTCCTTTCCCGTCCAGATACGGAGAAATTGCATCTCCTGCTTATCCGCAAAAAACATTTTTCGCTCTGATTCAGTAAACCACCGCGCGGCGTTTCGCTCCATGGAATCCGCGCTTCTGTTTCTAACCGTTTCCACGTCCACGCCGATACGGGGAATCGTTCCGCCCAAGCTCTGCTCCACGGCACAAACTGCCACGCCGCCGCTATGAGAAATGCTGAAATCCAACTCTATGCCCTTCAAATACGGTCTTCCCTTTGCTTCATACGCCAAGGTTACTCCATCGGGCGAGCATCCCATCTTTTCCATGGCGTATTGTAACAGCAGAATGCCTGCGATGCTTTCCTTTGCACGATGGCACGGCTGGCGGTCCCACACCGCCCTTTTTTCTTCGCCAACATCGATCACGACCTGTTTTTTCAGCGTTTTCAACGAGGGAAGATCTTTGGTTTCTGCAGCATATATCCGGATCACGGCTGAATCTCCTTTCAAAAAATAAAAAAAGGCAAAAAAAGAGCAAACAGGGCTTGACAAATCTCCAAAACAGCGGTATAATTAAAATAAGAACAAATCTAAAATTTTGAGGTGCAGACCATGACCAAGCAAAGAGAACTGATCCTGCAAATACTGAATCAAGCCGACCGCCACTTGACGGCTGACGAGATCTTCTTTCTCGCCAAGCTACGGATGCCCAGCATTGCCATGGCAACCATCTACAATAATCTCAACGCCATGAACGACGCCGGCATGATCAGCCGCGTCCACGTGGACGGCGGAGCCGACTGCTTTGAAAAAACCTCGGACAAGCACGACCATCTGCTCTGCGACGGTTGCGGCAAGCTCTCCAACGTTCGTCTTGCCCGTCTTTCGTCCGAGCTGACATCCACCCTGGGAATGCCCATTACGGGGTACGATCTCACCATTCATTATCTCTGCCCCGAGTGCAGAAAAAAGCAATAACGGATTGGAAAGAACTGCGAAATTCGCAGTTCTTTTTTTACTTCTGATCGGAGATCAAGGCTTCCAACACCTTCCAGAATTCTTCCACCGAATCCAGATCCAACGCTTCGTCGGGGGAATGAATATCCTTCATGTCGGGGCCGATGGAGATCATATCCATATCGGGCAGGTGGGACGAAATCACGCCGCACTCCAAGCCCGCGTGGATGATGTCCACTCTGGCTTCCCGTCCCGTGAGCTGTCGGTACACCTCAAGATACCGATCCCGCAGCGGAGAGTTTGGCGCGTAATTCCAGCCCGGATAGCGGCTGTAATGCCGACTTTCAAAGCCCGTCAGCTTCGCCAACAGATCCAACTCACGAACGGAAGCGTCCAACTGATTTTCAATGGACGATCTGGACGAAAAGACCATGGTCAGCTTGCCTGCCTCGTGTTGGATCACACCCAGATTTCTGGAAAACTCCACCAAGCCCTTCACTTGTCGGCTCATTTCCAGAACACCGTTCGCCGCGCAACACAGCACCGCGATCACCTGCTCGGTCTGTTCTGCCGACATCATGGTGGCTTCCTCCGCCTCGGTTTCACAGATCACCGTAAATCCCCGATCATCGGCGCCCAGTTCTTCCGCGATCCGCTCCGCCTGCTCGGTGATCAGATCAATGGCAACGTCCGCATTTGGGACCGCCAGACACGCCGTACATTCTCTGGGGATCGCGTTATCCTTGGATCCACCCGTCAGCGACACCAAGCATACCTCGGTCTTCTCTCGCAGCGTTGCCAAAATTCTACCCATGAGCTTGTTGGCGTTGGCTCTGCCGCTGTCAATATTGGCACCCGAATGTCCGCCCATCAGCCCCTTGATCTCCACGCGAACGCACGCGCCGCGAAAAGGCACGGAACGGTACCGCAAGGTTAGATCACTTCGGATCCCCCCCGCGCATCCAACCGTCACCACGCCCTGTTCCTCGCTATCCAGATTGATCATGCGTCGGGCGCTGATCCGACTGTAATCAAAGGCGTGAGCACCGTCAAGTCCCACTTCTTCCGCAGTGGTGAACAAGCACTCGTATGCGGGATGCTCCGCGATCTCGCCATCCAACAACGCCAGCATGATCGCCACGGCAATGCCGTTATCTCCACCCAACGTAGTGCCTCTGGCACGCAGATATTTTCCGTCCAGATAGAGCTTGAGGGGATCCTTGGTGAAATCATGCGCCACGTCACCGTTTTTCTCGCACACCATATCGGTATGTCCCTGCAGCATCAGCGTCGGTGCGCGCTCCATCCCCTTGGACGCAGGCGCTTTGATCAACACGTTATGCACCGCGTCGCGGTAACATTCCAGTCCTCTCTCCTTGGCGAAGACTTCCAGATAGGACGCGATCTCCGCCTCGTTATAAGAGCCTCTCGGAATGGCGCTGATCTCCTCGAAATAGCGGAACACCGACTGTGGCTTTCGATCCTTGATGATATATTCCATCGCAATTCTCCTTTTGGAACAACACCGCACAGATTCGCAACGGCGAAACACGCCGTCAGAATTGTGCGGTATTGGTGTTATAATCTAATCTTTTTCTCCTTTGCCAGATCGGCACTTCCGTCCACGAACATATCCAAATGATCCAGTGACTTACCCGTTCCGATGGCAACGCAGGAAACTGCGTCCTTGGCAACGCGAGTGGGAATTCCCGTCACTCTGGTCATCAGTTGGTCAAAGCCGTAAAGCAGGCTTCCGCCACCCGTCATCACGATGCCGTTTTTGAGAATATCTCCCAAAAGCTCGGGGGGCGTCCGTTCGATCACCAGACACACCGCGTTGAGAATAGCGGTGATGGGCTCTGCCAACGCCTCGATCATTTCCTTGGAGCTGATGGTGATGACCTTGGGAAGTCCTTGGTGCAAGCATCTTCCCTTCACCTCCACCGTTTTTTCGTGAGGATGGTCGTAAACCGCCCCGATGTGGCGCTTGATAGCTTCCGCCGTCCGCTCGCCAATCAGAACCTTATATTTTCTGCGGACGTAGCCCATGATCGCCTCGTCAAACTTATCTCCCGCGATCTTAATGGACTCCGAAACCACCACGCCACCCAAAGAGATCACAGCAATGTCGGTGGTGCCGCCGCCGATGTCCACCACCATATTTCCCTCGGGAGCGTAGATATTCAAGCCTGCTCCGATGGCAGCCGCAGTTGGCTCCTCGATCAGGTAGACCTTGTGCGCGCCTGCTTCCATGGCGGCGTCCCGCACCGCCCGTTCCTCCACCTCGGTGATTCCCGACGGAATACAGATCATGACACTGGGGGGAACGAACAGGCTTCCGCACGCCCGACGGATAAAATACTGCATCATTTTCAGCGTGACGTCGTATTGGCTGATCACGCCGTCCCGCAAAGGTCGCACCGCCGTAATGTTTCCCGGTGTTCTTCCCAACATCTGTTGAGCCTCTTTTCCCACCTTGAGAATACGGTCGGTGTTGGTGTCAATTGCCACCACCGAGGGTTCTTGAAGCACGATGCCCTTTCCCTGGACGTACACCAACACAGTGGCGGTTCCCAGGTCGATTCCGATGTTACGGCTGAATTGCACGCCCTTCATTTTGGAGATCATTCTCGAAAACAAATTTCCCGTCGGCTTCTGCTTGGCGGCTTCTTTCTTTTTTGGCACGGCTTTTCCCTCCCCTCGTTGGTAATAACACTATCATTATACATGATTTTTCACAGAAAATCAACGCTTTTTGCAAAAAAATACCCCGTATTTTGAATTTTCCCTATATTTTAAAGGTAGGCTGACGGATCTCCGCGTTTTTCTGATGATCGTCTACGGCTACCGACAAGGCGTAAACCCGTTCCGCCCCGATTTTGCGAAGCAGCCGAGCTCCCGCCGCCATGGTGCATCCCGTGGTCACGATGTCGTCGATCAGAATTGCGGTCTTCCCTTTCAGTGAAGCATTTTTAGCAACGGTATAGGTTTCCTTGGCATTTTTGCGCCGCATGGAATAATTCAAATGCTTTTGCTGACGTTCCCTGCCCCGACGGCGGCGGATCACCTCTGCCACGGGGAGCCCCGTGCGCTGTGACAATCCGTACGCCAACCATTTTCCCTGGTCGGTTCCGCTGACGGCGGCAGATCTGCGGCTTCTGGGAAGATACACCAGCACCGTGTCCTCGGAGCGTATTTCCGCATCTTTCATCAAAGCCGACAGTGATTCTGCCAATTCTTCGGTCAGAAATTCAATGGCTCCTGCCGCAGGATGATCCTTGATGCGGTACAGGATCCGATTCTGGACCGCTTGTCTGGTTCCGTGAAGATAATAAACGCGTTTTCGGAATCCGGCGCACTTGGCGCGGCGCAGCTCCTCTGTCATACAGCCGCAATCCTTCACCGCCTGCCCGCAGGCACCGCAAGTATCCAACAACTCGCTGTTCCAGCGTTTTTTGCAATCCTCACACAGTCCCGACACAGATCTGCCGAACCCTTGAAACTCTAATAATGCTCCGCAAGACGGACATTTAGGCGGAAACAACAGAGATAGAAGTCCCGTTTTCATGCGTCTATCTCCTTGAGGCGATACGTGAGTCCCGTATAACGCATGGACTGACGGTTATTTTCTACCATGGTCCGCAACAGATCCTCACGCCCCACCACGATCACGATGCTCTGTGCACGGGTGACTGCGGTGTACAACAGATTTCTGGAAAGCAATGGGTACGGCACATTCCCCAACGGGAGAATGACGATGGGATATTCGCTGCCATGACTCTTGTGAACCGTGACTGCGTAAGCCGTCTCCAATTCCTCCAGCATGGAGAACTCGTAATCCACGTACCGATCCTCAAAGCGGATCCGCAGGCACTCGTCTGACGAACGAACCTCCTCCACCACTCCGATATCGCCGTTGAAGATCCCGCAGCCCGTACTGCCGTCGGCGCGCTCCCACTCCATTTCGTAATTGTTGCGGATCTGCATCACCCGATCCCCCTCGCGGAAGCAAAGGTCACGGAATTTATGCTCTTTTTTTCTCGGTGACGGAGGATTCAACGCCTCCTGCAGCACCAGATTCAGATGCTCCGTTCCCGCTTCTCCCTTGCGCGTGGGAACGATGACCTGCGTACCCGTTACCGCCATTTCCCCATAAGTCTTGGGCAAACGGGTTTTGCAAAGCTCCGCCACGGTGGCGCAAACCGCTCCGTCCTCAGAACGAGGCATAAAGAAGAAATCGTTGTTCTTCACGTCCAATCGCGGCATCTCCCCGCGGTTGATGGCGTGGGCGTTGGTGACGATCAGACTCATCTGCGCCTGTCTGAAGATCTCGGTCAGGCACACGGTGGCAATCCGCTCCGAAGCGATGAGGTCACGCAACACGTTTCCCGCCCCCACCGACGGAAGCTGATCCGCGTCTCCGATCAGGATC
>JAZSMC010000026.1:0-9345 GCA_045535705.1 Eubacteriales bacterium | reverse complement strand
AATCCGAGGCGTTTTGCCATGGATTCTCACCGCGTCTTTTATAATTCGTGACGGATCGCTGTATTGAGCGGGATTTTGTCAGCGACTCATCACGCTCTGACGTTTATTCGGATCTCAACGCTTCAACGGGATTCTTCTTTGCGGCATAGCCGGAGGGAAGAAGTCCTGCAATGAAGGTGAGGAGCATACTGATCAGCACCAGGATCACGGCGCCGCCAACAGGCAGAATTGCCTTGAGATTGGGGATCTCCGTGAAGTGGAACAGAATTTTGTTTACCACCTGATTGAGCAACAGCGTGGATCCAATACCGATCATACCAGCAACGAATCCAACGATCAGCGTTTCCGCGTTGAACACCCGACCAACGTCACGCTTGGATGCACCGATGGCGCGGAGAATACCGATCTCCTTGGTGCGTTCCAGAACCGAGATATAGGTGATGATACCGATCATGATCGAGGATACCACCAGAGAGATGGCAACGAATGCGATCAACACATAGGTGATAGCGTTCAGTACCGTGGTAATGGAAGACATCAGGATCTTCACGTAGTCGGTGTAGGAGATCTTTTGTTCCTCTCCAACCGAATCGTTGTATTCGCCGATTAGTTCGCCAACCTTGTCTTTGTCTTCAAAGGATGGGGAATAGAGATAGATGGTTTTGGGATTGTCTTCGTTTACGTTACCCAAAAGCGTCAGATTTTTGAGATAGTTGGAAGAGGAATAATCGTGGGGAATTGCTTCGCTTTCATAAAGCGTATTCAATGCTTCCTCGTTGATATTTCCTTCTCCGTCGGTGGTGAGCTTCACAAAGATCTCATCAACCGTCAGTCCGCCAAAATTCGTTTCATTCAATTCGGACTGTGCCATACCCGTTGCCAATGCCTTGATCAGAATGGGACGGAACATGGGAGAGGCGAGCATATCGTCCAAACTCATTTCAGGCATTCCTTCTTGGGGATACTGTTCCATCATGGGAGCCAGCATCAGCTTCAACTGATCATCTGGAAGTCCGTTTAGCATATCTGCTTTGGCTGTGATCTGTTCCTCGGTGGGAGCAGGTGCCAGTAGCCCTAACAGAAATGCTTTTGCTTCAGCTTCTTCCAGGGACGATAAATAATTGCGTACCGTTTCGATCTTTTTCTCGTTGGTAATGACCTCATCGGTCTTGAAGGGAAGTCCCGTGATCACGTCCGTGTCGGGATTGTCTTTTTGCAGCTGCAGCAGATCGCTTTCGGCTGTGCGCGCCAAGGCTTCCTTTGCAAGCGCAGCAGTGTAACCGATGCTACCCGTCAAAGAGGCGTTCGTCACACCCTCGCGGGGACGGATGATGCCCACAACCTTCAGGGTGAAACCAACGTTTTCATCGGTGTAAAGCTTTTCTCTGCCTTCTTTCGTCTGGCTCAAATTCAGATAGGTTCCGTCAGCCTGCTTTTCATAACATTCTGCGGCGAGGATCAAGCGGAATTCCATCTTGCGGATGGTTTCATAGTCCCAGGACTTGCGGTTGGAAAGATCCACGGGCTGTCCGTTCATTGCCGCCATCATGCCGGCGGTCATTTCCGCTTCGGTGCGAAGTCCAAGAGCAAAGAGCGCCAGGTCACTGATCTCGTTGTGCTCATCCACCACCAAAACCACTTCGTTGGGGGCAGTGGGCCATTTTCCGCCTTCGTCAATGATCTCGTACTGTTCCTTCAAAACGTCGTTGACAAGGTCGTCGCCGTCTTGATCCAAGGGGGTGAGCATTTCCTGCCAGATGTTGAATCCGCCGCTCATCATGGACATTTCACCGGACGCCGCATTGTCCATAGTGCCCATGCCCGTGAGCCAGCCCATAACGTCGGATTTCACAACGTCGCCTTGGGTATCCGAGATCTCGTTTCCTTCGCGGACGAAGACGCTCCAGTTGAAGTTGTAGGCGTACTGGATCGCGGTCAGATACTCGTCAAAGGTGTCGGTGGATTCCAAATACTTTTTAAATGAGGTCAAGTCGTTAGAGGTCGATTCCACAGATGCAAGGGAATTCACCAATTGCCCCAGCACCATGCTTTCGTATACCTTATCCAGGTCGTGGGCTGGCGCTTCTTCCTCTTGGGCATCCATCAAGGTGGTTACCAAAGACGCAAGATCCACGGATTCCGCTTCCAGTTGAATGGGGTAGCCCGCCAGCGTTTCTCGCTGAACCGAATCAATATAGGCGTTCACACCCGTGGAAACCGAAAGGATCAGTGCAATACCGATGATACCGATAGAGCCCGCAAAAGATGTCATCAGCGTTCTGCCTTTTTTGGTCATCAGGTTGTTGAGAGAAAGGGAAAGCGCTGTAAAGAAGGACATGGAGCGCTTCTTCTTTTTCTCCTTCGCTTCTTCCTTTTTGAATCCGCCGAATACGCTCTTAAAGAAGTTTCCAACGGCGGGGTAATAAGGACGGCTGTCGCTCTTTACCTTTCCGTCCACCAGCTTGATGATACGGTTGGAGTATCTTCTGGCGAGGGAAGGATTGTGCGTCACCATTATGATCAGCTTTTTCTTGGAGATCTTGCGGAGAAGATCCATGATCTGCACGCTGGTCTTGGTGTCCAAGGCGCCCGTAGGCTCGTCTGCCAAAAGAATATCGGGATCGTTGACCAAAGCTCTGGCAATGGCAACGCGTTGCATCTGACCGCCCGACATCTGGTTGGGCTTTTTGCGAAGTTGATCGCCCAGCCCCACTGTTTCCAACGCTTCCTTGGCGCGGCGTCGGCGTTCGCGCTTGGATACGCCAGACAGCGTCAATGCCAATTCAACGTTCGCAAGCACTGTCTGGTGCGGGATGAGATTGTAGCTTTGGAACACGAAGCCGATGGAGTGGTTTCTGTAATTGTCCCAATCCTTGTCCCGAAATTCTTTTGTGGAAACGTCGTTGATGATCAAGTCACCGTCGGTGTATTGATCCAATCCGCCAATGATGTTGAGCAGGGTAGTTTTTCCGCATCCGGACGGTCCCAGAATGGACACGAACTCGTGATCGCGGAAATCAAGGCTGATACCGTCCAACGCCTGGACCTTACTGTCCCCGGAACGGTATTGCTTGGTGATGTTCTTCAGTGAAAGCAAAAATGTTACCCCCTTTTCCACGTTTTTCGACGTGGGATCTTTTGGTATGGAATTAACTGTTTTTTATTTTAACACAGTAGTATGAATTCTGTGTGAATTTTTGTAGTGTTTTTTGAGTTTTAATCCTCAAATTGACAGGTATAAAGATGGTGGTAGAATCCTTTTTTTGCAAGCAACGTCTGATGGTTTCCTTGTTCCACGATCCTGCCGTCGCGCATGACCAGGATCACGTCAGCGGATTGGATCGTGGAGAGGCGGTGTGCAACGATAAAGGACGTCCTTCCTTCCATCAATTTTGCGAAAGCGTTTTGGATCTTTAACTCCATGCGAGTGTCGATAGAAGACGTAGCCTCGTCCAGGATCAGCATGGGTGGGGGCGCCAGCATCAACCGCGCGATGCAAAGAAGCTGCTTTTGTCCTTGAGAGAGGGAACCGCCGCCTTCTCCTAACACGGTGTCGTAGCCTTGCGGTAACCGCCGAATAAAGGAGTGGGCGTGGGCGGCTTTTGCCGCTTGGATCATTTCTTCATCGGTGGCGTCCGGCTTTGCCATGCAAATGTTCTCCCGAACCGTTCCGCCCCGAAGCCAGGTGTCCTGAAGCACCATGCCCCAATTGGCGCGTAAGCTGCTTCGCGTGATGTTCCGAATATCGGTTCCGCTGACCGATACCGAGCCACTGTCCACGTCGTAAAACCGCATCAGAAGATTGATCAGCGTGGTTTTTCCGCAGCCCGTTGGTCCCACGATGGCGATCCGCTCCCCCGGACGAACATGAAGATTCAATCCTTTGATCAGTTCTTTGTCGGGAGAATAAGAAAATCCCACGTCGGTCAGCTCCACACTGCCGTCGGCTTGCTCCAATATACGGGCGTCGTCCGCATCCGTGGGGATCTCCTTCTCATCCAACAATTCAAACACCCGCGCGGCGCAGGCGAGCGCATTTTGCAGCTCAGCAAAGACACCTGAAATTTCATTGAAGGGCTTGGTGTATTGATTGGCGTAGGAGAGGAAGCTGGTGAGGCGTCCCACCGTAAAGCTCGCCACGCCGTTGACGGGAATACAGAGCAGGGAACCCGTCAACGCCACTCCTGCATATACCAGATTGTTCACGAAACGGGTGGACGGATTGGTGAGCGAGGAGAAGAAGGTGGCGCGGAGCGAGCAGGACGCCAACCGTCCGTTGATCTCGTCGAACCGCGCTACCGCCTCGTCCTCTTGACCGAAGGCGATCACGGTTTTGTGGTTTCCAACGTACTCGTCGATCATGGCAGTCTGCTCGGCGCGAGTTTCAGATTGCAAACGAAACATGGAATAGGTTCTGTTCGCAATAAAGGACGCCACGAACAACGAAAGCGGTGTGATCAGAATGACCACCAACGCAATGGACGGTTTGATTATCAGCATGATCACAAGCGTTCCCAAAATGGTGAGAATTCCCGTGAAAAATTGATTGAAGCCCAGCAGAAGACCTTCGGTAAACTGATCTACGTCGTTCATCATGCGGCTCAAAATTCCCCCCGAAGGGTGAGAATCCAGATAGGATAAGGGCAATTTTTGAAGCTTTTCAAAAGCACTTCGGCGCAATCGATACACCAGAGCGTAGGACATCCGATTGTTCAGCACGTTCATGATCCACTGTGCCAGCGCGGATGCCACGGTGCAAGCACCGATCAGGATTGCGTTGTACACGACGCCATTCCAATCCACCATGCCAACCCCAACCATCAAATCGATCGCGTTTCCAACCAACAGTGGGACAGCCAAGGAGAGCAGCGCGCTGACTGCCGCACACAAGAGCGAGATCGCCAAAAGTGCGCGGTGGGCGCCCAAAAGCTTTAGGATCCTGCGAACGGTGGCAGTATTCACGTTTCGTTGCTTGGTTTTGGTTTTCATGCGTTCTCCCCCCCTTTCCGAAATTGCGATTCATGGATCTCCCGATAAACGGGACAAGCGTCTAACAACTCCGTATGGGTTCCGATACCAACCGCTTCTCCGTCTTCCAACACCAGAATCTGATCTGCGTGACGAATGGATGCTGTGCGCTGTGAGACGATGACAACCGTGGGGCGATTAGGAAGTGTTCGCAGAGCTTGCCGCAGAGCAGCGTCAGTGGCGTAATCCAAGGCAGAAGATGCGTCGTCCAAAATGAGGACGTCTGATTTCTGCACCAGCGCACGGGCAATGGTAAGCCGTTGCCGCTGTCCGCCCGAAAAATTCCGTCCTCCCGCTTCTACGGGAGCGTCCAAGCCAAATTCCAGATCTTTCACAAATTCTTTTGCTTGAGCGGCTTCCAAGGCTTCCCAAAGCTCCTCGTCGGTGGCTTGCTCGTTGCCCCACAGAAGATTGGAGCGAACGGTTCCCTTAAACAGTACCGCTTTTTGTGGAACGATAGCAATGGATCGGCGAAGAACGGAAGGCTCCGTTTCCAGAACGTTTCTGCCGTGGATCAATACTTTTCCCGCGGTTGCGTCGTAAAAACGGGCGATCAAATGAATGAGAGAGGTTTTTCCCGAACCCGTAGAACCAATCACACCCAAAGCTTCTCCGCGGCGAACCTTCAGATTGATCCCCGAAACCGACGGCTCCGCATTTCCCGAATAGGTTAGCGCGGCGTTCTCCATCAGGATGGCGTATTGGGGATCCGATTGGGATGAAGTCTGCTCCATCACGTCCATTCCGGCAGGAGCGTCCAAAACGGCTTCTATTCTGTCGGCACATGCCAGCGCTTTGTTCACGGAAATGATCGTGTTCGCGAATTTTACCAGTTCAACGAGAATTTGAGAGAGATAGTTGGTCATTGCAAAGACCTCGCCCGTGGTCATGCCCCCATCGTTCACGCGGATGGCGCCCGAAAGCAACAACACGATCAATCCGCCGTTCACGATCAAAAGAGTGATGGGATTCATCAACGCGGCGATCTTACCTACCAGATTTTGCATTTGGTTGTGGGCGACGTTGGCGTCCTCAAACCGCTCCGTTTCTTCCTTTTCTTTTCGGAATGCCCGAATCACACGCACTCCGTTGAGATTCTCACGGGTGACGGAAGTCACACGGTCAAGATTTTGCTGTACGCGTTTGTATAGGGGAACGCTTGCCAGCATGATCACGAAGACTACCACCGCCAGCAACGGGATCACGACGGCAAAGATCCACGCGCTTCTGGCGTCCACCACGAACGCCATAATCATGGCTCCGAAAACGATGATGGGAGAGCGCAGAAGCAACCTCAAGGTCAGATTCAATCCGGATTGGATCTGATTGATATCCGCCGTCAGCCGTGTGATCAGCGTGGAAGTACCCACCCGATCAGTCTGATCGTAAGTGAAATTTTGAATATGAGTAAACAACGCGCTCCGCAGGTCGGAGCTGAATCCCACAGCCGCCTTTGCGGCAAAATATTGGGCGGTAAAAGAGCAAGCAAGCCCAACCAGCGCCAAAAGCGCCAATAGTCCGCAGCTCAACCAAATGTGCGGCTTGTCGGCGTTTGCAATGCCAACGTCGATCATGTCCTTTACCACGAAAGGGACCAGCAGATCAAAGCAGGCCTCCAGAAGCTTGAACAGCGGGCTGATCACACATTCCTTTGTATAGGGTTTCAGATGGGGAAGTAGCTTTTTCATAAAAAACACGTCATTCCTTTGCAGTTTCTTTCAATTTTTTATTATAGCAGATTTTGCGGGAATATAAAAGTAATTTGTTAAAACAATTTATAAACGAATTGTAACGTAAAAGATACCGCCGCTGAAAATCGGAGCATCAGCGACGGTCCTGTATTATGACTCGGTCAATTCTTCTTCAATCGTTCTGAAAAAAACGCCCCGATCGGATTCGTTAAGGATCGCGTAACAAACGTAATTCCCAAACACGCGCACCTCCGCATGCTCCAGCTTTGGTGTTTCTTCGGGGATATAGGAATCGTAGAAGGTGCGATTCCGCAGAAGCGATTCTGCAAGATACGTGCGTAGCGTCGCTTCCATGGGGGCGATCTGGTCGCTTCTCACGTGCCAGATGCCAAATTCATTTAGATTGTTTCCTTCCGAGGAGTAACAGATCTTATAGTCGGCAAGTCCCTCGGGAAGTGTCACGTAATCCGAAAGCCAATCCCCGTTGGCGTCCCGAAAATCGGTCAGATCCAACTCGTCTTCCACTTCTTCCGCCAATTCCGCGGCAGAAACCCGATCCGAATAAACGGGGGTGGCTTTTTTGCATGAGATCAGTGATAAGGTCATACAGATCACCAATGCGAATATCCATAAAACGTGCTTTTTCATATGCTCAAAGATCCTTTCCGTTGTATAAAAAACGGGAAATACCGTTTTAAACAGTATTTCCACGTTTTTAGGATTCATACGGAACGCCCAAATGCTCCGCGATTGACGATAAGATCAAGCGGTATGCCGCCACGTTTAAATGGATCCCGTCGGTCGTCAGCTCACGCCGTAAAAATCCGTTTGGATCCTTCAATTTGCAGGACGTATCTATAAAATTCGCATTGGAAAGTGTGTCGCAGTGCTTCTCAAGATACCCATTGAGCAGGTCGATCTTCTCGTTGATCTCATCGGGGGGCACTGAAAAACGCCAATCCGCTTGCAGATCCTTTTGCGCTACGGGATAGACCGATTGGATCAGAAAACAGGTGTCGGGCGATGCTTCGGATAGCAGATCCATCAGCTTTTGGTATTTTTTTAAATATTGGTCGGGATCTGCGGAAAAGTCCATGATCCCGTTGAGTCCAAAGGAAAGCACCAGATAGGACGGCTGATCGCGCTGTGCCAATTCGATGGGCGTCATGGATTGTCCCGACTTGGCGTCGGTCAAGGGACGGTAGGCTAAATTGGAATCTAACCGCGCCGTTCCCGAACGGTCAGCCCATACCCGATCAGCTGGAACGGAACTCCTTTGCCGTAGATGCACCGTGGTGGATTCTCCAAAAAACGCCACCCCGTTCATAAAATCAGCGCCAAACGGATCCTTCCAGGATGGTTCGGCGCTGACGTTGGTATTGTGCCCCAGACAGAGGGCTGTGAATAAAATCAAGCAAAATAATCTTTTTCTCATAAACCGCATTTCTCGCGGCAAAGCAGCTGAAGCTTTCTCAGGATTCCTCTTTGAAGCTGTGGAAGCGTTTTGCGGTGAAGTGACAGATCAGGAACACCAACCAGTAGATCAGCGTTACCAAAAACAGCATCAACAGTGCGTTCACGAGATTTTTGGTGGTTTTGGAAGGAAGCCAGAGAAACAGCATGAATGCCGCGGTAAAAATAAAATAGTGTAATAGCATCCTGCCTGCCAAGGGCAGTTTTTCATTCTTGCGAAGAAATTCCGCGCCCGAGAGAGCCAGGGAAAAGGGAAACAGCAAAAGCACGTTCAAAACGCCGATCACGCGCCCGTCCGTGCCGCCCGAAAGGATGACGTTGATCAAAAGAAGCGCCAAGGAAAACGCAGAATAATAAATACTGGCGCCCGTGAACAATCGTTTCAATACTAGGGAGATTTTCATTTCATACCTCTTTCATGCTGTAAAAATAGTTTTCGCTGACTTATATAATACTATACAATTCAAAATTTTGCAAGTGTTTTTGGAGAAAAAAACATTTTTTTCGATTTTTTCTTGTTTTTTCAGTCAAAATCGAAAAAGTGAATAAGAAAGTGTATATATTCAATGAAAGCCTTGACTTTTCTGAAAAATAATGTATAATAATATATATAAGCATCATTTAAGGCGCGGGGAGACGTTATCCCCGTTCGGAGAAAGGAACGAATTTGGTTTTATGGCATCTATGAAAAGATCCGAAGCGAGAGAAGAAGTGTTCTACCTGCTTTTTGAAAGCGAATTTCAAAAGGAACGTTCACCTGAGGAGATCTACGAATTGGCATCCGACGTAAGAGAATTTCCCGAGCGAACCAATCAGCGGCAAGCGGAGTACATCCGCCGCGCGTATTTTGGCGTGTGTGAAAAACGGGACGAGCTGGATGAGATGATCGGACGGCACTCCAACGGCTGGCGCCCTGACCGAATCGCGCCCGTTTCGCGGAATCTTCTCCGTCTTTGCGTGTATGAAATGCTGTTTGAGGAGGACGTTCCCACTGCGGTTGCGATCAACGAGGCTGTTGAACTGACGAAAAAGTTTGACGAGCCACGGGCAAAGAGCTTCGTGAACGGGATCCTGAACAGCGTAAAGAATGAGCTGGAAGCGAACGCGCCCCAATGAAACGAACGGGATACATTGGATTTGATACCAGCAATTA
>JAZSMC010000059.1:0-11902 GCA_045535705.1 Eubacteriales bacterium | reverse complement strand
GTGTTTCGGAAGTCCACCCGCCGACCTTGAGAATCGGTGAGGATCCCGTCTTCCAGCACTTGGAGCAGAATGTTGAACACGTCGGGATGGGCTTTCTCGATCTCGTCAAACAGCACCACGGAATAGGGCTTTCTGCGGATCTTTTCGGTGAGCTGACCGCCTTCCTCAAAGCCAACGTAGCCGGGGGGCGAGCCGATCAGCTTGGAAACGCTGTGCTTTTCCATATATTCGGACATATCCAGACGGATCATTGCCGACGCGTCGCCAAACATTACTTCTGCCAAGGCTTTCGCAAGCTCGGTCTTACCGATTCCCGTAGGTCCCATGAAAATGAAGGAACCAACGGGACGTCTGGGATCCTTCAGCCCCATGCGTCCGCGTCGGATGGCACGGCTGACCGCTTCCACAGCCTCGTCCTGACCGATCACCTTTCCGCGGAGCAGCTCGTTCAGCTTCAGGAGCTTGTCGCTTTCTTCTTCCAGCAATCGGTTCACGGGGATCCCCGTCCATTGCGTCACCACGTCGGCGATATCGGTGTCGGATACCGTCAGATCGCGGTTGTTGCTGTCGGTTTCCCACTGGGCTTTCTTCGTTTCGTATTCGTCCTTTTGCGCCTGTTCCTCGTCACGCAACCGTGCCGCCGTTTCAAAATCCTGAGCGGCAATGGCGGCTTCCTTGTCGGCGGACAGCTGCTTCAGCTTTTCCTCAATGGTCTTCAGATGATCCGGGGAAGTGTGCGCCGAAATGCGGAGCCGTGACGCCGCTTCGTCCACCAGGTCAATGGCTTTATCGGGGAGATAGCGGTCTGCGATATAGCGAACCGACAGCCGCACTGCCGCTTCCAGCGCTTCATCCGAGATCTTCAGCTTGTGATGGGCTTCGTATTTTTCTCGGAGCCCCTTTAAAATTTGTAACGTTTCCTCGGCAGAGGGTTCCCCAACCGTCACCGATTGGAATCTCCGCTCCAACGCCGCGTCCTTTTCAATGTGCTTTCGGTATTCGGAGATGGTAGTAGCGCCGATGACCTGCATCTCGCCCCGCGCCAGTGCGGGCTTGATGATGTTGGCGGCATCCACGGCACCCTCTGCGGCGCCTGCGCCAATGATGGTGTGGATCTCGTCGATAAACAGGATCAGATTGGCGTTCTTCCGAACCTCGTCCATCACGCCCTTGAACCGTTCCTCAAATTCTCCCCGATATTTGGCGCCTGCGATCATGGCGGCAATATCCAGAGTGACGATGATCTTATCCTTGAGATTTTCGGGGACGTTTCCGTTGGCGATCCGTTGTGCCAGACCTTCCACCACGGCGGTCTTTCCAACGCCCGGCTCACCGATCAGGCAAGGATTGTTTTTGGTTCTTCTGGATAGGATCTGGATCACACGCTCGGTTTCGCTGTCACGCCCGATAATGGGGTCGATCTTACCTGCTTTTGCCAGGGCGGTCAGATCTTTTCCGTAGTTTTTCAGCGTGGGAGCAGAATCCAATCCGCCTTTTTTGGACGATCCTGCGCCGTGTTTACCAGTGGCTGGACGGTCGTTTTCGTCCGATTCCGTATTCTTTCCCGATTGATTGAGAAATTCGGTCAGATCACGGCGAAGATCCCCGGTGGGGACTTCCAAGCCTTCCAGGATCCGAACCGCCACGCAGTCCCGCTCCTCTAATAGGGAAATCAGCAGATGCTCGGTTCCGATATACCCCTGACCGTAGTTTTGGGCAAAGGAAAGGGAATTTTCAATAATGCTCTTGGTGCGGGGCGTCATATCGGCGCCCGAAACGTCGGCAGGAGAACCCGTTCCCGCCATGCGGACCACGGCGGCTTGAACTTTCTCGGACGTAACGCCTTTCTCTTGTAAATAGTGCGCCGCAACACCCGTGGCTTCCGCCAATAACCCGAGCAGCAAATGCTCCGAGCCGATATAGGTATGTCCCATCTCTGCTGCCGCTTGCATAGCGAGATTGAGGGCGTGCTGTGCTTTTTTGGTGAAATGAATTGACATATTCGTACCTTTGACGTCAGATCTTCAAGTTTTTGAGATCCGACGGTTCCTTTCCTTGATCTGATAGGGCTTCACTCCGTCGGTTCGGACGGTTGTGTTGCCGCTTGATGGGCGTTCAAGACAGACTGGATCTTTTGCGCCCGCAGACGATCTCTCGTCGCTTCGTTTTTGGGAGTGTTTTCAGAGGAGAGCGTCAACGTTGCGGGCATGGCTTCCACCAAGAGCGTTCCCAGTTGCTCGTAGGAAATATCGGTAATGATGCCCAGGGCAATGCCGAACCGTACTTCCGAGAATAGTTTGATGAATTCAGCCGAGGACATTCTGTAGGCGTATTTCAGAATTCCTTCACCGCGCAAAATGCTGTCGGTCAGGCGTTCCAACGCCTCTCCCGCAATGGCTTTTCGGGCTTTCCGTTCGCTTTCCGTGATCTGGGTGATAGCGTCAGACAGCTTTTTGAGGGAATCTTCCTCGGTGATCCCCAACGTGATCTGATTGGAGATCTGATACATACAGCCCGCCGAGCCGCTTCCTTCTCCGAACAGTCCGCGAACCGTCAGACCGATCTTGGAGAGCTGGGACGCCAGGGAATTCATGTAGCCCCCCTTGGTGAGAGCGGGAAGAAACATCATCACCGACGCTCTCATGCCCGTTCCCAGATTGGTGGGGCAGTGGGTGAGGTAACCCAGCCGTTCACTGTAAGCAAAGTCAAATTCCTCGTCCAGCCGTTTTTCCACGCGGGACGCGTTCTGGTAGGCTTCTTCTAAGGCAAGCCCGGGGAGAATGCTTTGGATGCGTAGATGATCTTCTTCGCAGACCATCACGGCAAGTCCGCCCGACTCCTGCAACAGGAGCGCGTGAGGTGATTCCTTGGTGGCAAATTCAGGGCTGACGTAATGCCGTTCCACGTAGGACGTCGCCATGACGGGAGATAGGGTGGAGAAATTGATCTTCCGGAAGCCTGCCGGCTCCAGAGGTGCGCTCACCTTTTCAATGATCTCGTTGGCGCCCGCCGCATCCAGCTTGGACGCAAAGGGGTAGCCGTTGATGTTTCTTGCCAAACGGATACGGGAGCTGATCACGGTATCCGCGTCTTTTCCGATCGTATTATACCATGCCATCATTGCTTGTCCTCCTTTTCCTCATTTTGTTCCATGCCCCTGATCTCATCGCGGAGCCTTGCAGCGGACTCGTAATCTTCACGAGAGATCGCTTCTTGAAGCTCTTTCTTTAAGCGGGAGATCACTTGCGTGCGCTCCTGCTTCGCCCGTTGGCGAGAGGGAATCGCCCCCGTGTGGCTGGTGGTGCCGTGAATGGATTGGATGGAGCGTGAAAGCTCCTCTGCAAAGGTTTCGTAGCACTGGGCGCAACCAACCTTTCCGATGGTCGAGATCTCATGATAGGATGCGCTGCACACGGGGCATTTCTTTTCTCCGTGCAGGGCTTTTTGAGAGGGAAGCCCAAAGAATCCCGAGAAGAAATGATCTTGCAGCTCGGAAAAGGGATCCGCAAAACTGCCGATCATGGACGTAATATCCTGGATCTCTCCTTTTTCATGTAGCTTTGCGGCGCATTCTCCGCAAAGTGAGTATGAGCAGACTTTACCGTTTATGTTTTCATTATAGAATACGGTAGCCGTTCTTTTTTTGCATTTTTCACACAACATAGTATTTTTCCTTTCTTCTACCGGCGAAGTCGGTATCTTTTGTAATATTATATCGCAGTTTGATTAAAAAAATTGTCGCAATCTCTGTGGATTCCCATAAAAAAGAAATTTTTTTGCATTTTTCTCAAACCGACATCAACGAAAGTATCATTTGTTTGAAAACGCTTGCCCGAACGGTGTTCCGAAAGGAAGGGCTTACCGAGGACAGGGCAGCGTTGGACAGGGCGGCGCGCGCGATGGAAAAGCTTTCGCGGGAGATCAGTCCCGTGTCGGTCAGATTGGAAAGGTAGGCGTTGGCTTCTCCTTCGTCGATGGCGTCCCCGATGGCGCAGAAAAAGTGCATGAGATATTCGCTCTTTCCCATCTGCTTTCGCACGATGCGAATACAACCGCCGCCCCCCTTGCGGGATTCAATGATATATCCTCGTTCGGGTGTAAATCTGGACGAGATCACGTAGCTGATCTGGCTGGGTACACAGCCAATGCGGTTTGCCATTTCGTTGCGCTGAAGCTCTAAGGTTCCGTTCCCCTCGTTGAGCATTTCTTCGATCATTTGGGCGATGATATCTGCAAGCATATTGATTTCTCCTTCTGTTTTTTACACCCTAATTATACACCAAAAGTCAAAGAAAGTCAAAGTCAAACAAAGTCAAAGAGCCAAAACAAAAGTCAAAGAAAGTGAATTATCTATGAAAAATCTCTCTTTTTCTTTCAAAATCTCACTTTTTTAAAACGTTTTCAAGAAAAACGGCTGAAAGATCAAAAAAATTTTCGGAAGCGGTGGACAAAAAAGCGGAAAAATGATATAATAAGAAGAGGATATATTGATCAAGGGGGGCAGAGGATGGATTTTTTGATCTTTTCGGATTCCCACGGAAAATTTGAACCGATGCAGCAAGCGCTCCTTCGCCAGCCCGCGCCGCCGTTGGCGGTGTTTCATCTGGGAGACGGCTTTCGTGACACCCAATATCTGGAGCTTGATGGGATCCCGTTGTATGCGGTAAAGGGAAATTGTGATCTGTTCTGCGGTTCGTTTCCCGAGGAATGTCCCGAGGAGCGGGTCACCGCGATCGGCGATCACCGTGCGCTCCTGACACACGGCGCGCGCTATTACGTAAAAAGCGGGTTGGGCGGTTTGATCTCGTCGGCAGTCAGACAACGGGCGGATCTCGTGTTATACGGTCACACCCATACACCTCGATTGGATACCATTCCGGCAGGAACGGAGCTTTGCGGAATTGTCTTGGAGCGTCCTTTGTATCTGTTCAATCCGGGGAGTATCGGGCAAGGGAGCTTTGGCACTTTGACCGTGCAAGGGGACAGCGTGCTGTTTGGGCACGGAAGTTTGCAGTAAAAAAAGGAATCGCTGATGCGACTCCTTTTTGATGGTTTGACTTGGATAAGATCAGATCCCTGCAGTGGCAGGCTCCTCGGCGGATTCCGTTTCGGCGGCTTCTTGCGCCAACGCCGCCTCGTAGGCTTCGATCAATGTTTCCTCCAGCATCCCTCTGAACTGCGCGTTGATGGGATGAACGATATCCCGATAGGTTTCGTCTGGATTTTTGCGGCTGGGCATAACGATGAAGAACTTGTCCCGCGCGTTGATGATTTTGATGTCGTGAACGGCTAGCTGACCGTCAAAGGTGACGGACACGATGGCCTTCATAGGTCCTTCGTGAAAGAGCTTTCTGACTTTAACGTCCGTGATTTGCATAATGTAAAACCTCCTAATTGATCATGCTTTGTAAGCTTGTTTCTGTATATAGTATATTTCTTCTGTGTGAACGTTATTCAATGGAATATGGTTTTTTTCGTGAATTTCAAGGACGGAATTTGACGGAAAACGAGCGGTTTCGATCAGATGATGAACCGTTTGATAAATTTTGAGTGATTGAGTGAGGTGAGGGAATGTCGTTACCAAATACCCATTACGGTGCTGAGCGGATCGGCGAACTGCTGAAAAATTGCCGCTGCTTGTTATTCATTGGAGTCGGCGGCGTGAGCATGTGCTCGTTGGCGGAGCTGGCGATCCTGGACGGCTTTTTTGTGATTGGTTCAGACCGATGCGAGAGCGGACGGCTGAAGCGCTTGCGCCAAAAGGGCGCGGAGATCCATATCGGGCACGATGCGAGTCATGCCAAGTCGGCAGACGCGGCGATCTATACCGTTGCCATTGACGGAGAAAATCCCGAATATCTTGCAATGAAGCAGGCAGGAAAGCCGTTGATCTCCCGTGCGGATTTCCTCGGATACGTGATGATGCGCTACCAAAGAAGGATCGGCATTGCAGGAATGAATGGAAAAAGCACCACCACCGCAATGTGCGGTCACATTTTGCGCGGGGCGGGGGATCCCACCGTGTTCTGCGGTGCGGAAGCGTCGGCGTTGGACGGCTCTACCTGCTTGATCGGACAAAAAAGAGAACATCTGGTGTTTGAAGCCTGCGAATATAAGGATTCCTTTTTGGACTTCTGCCCCAACGTGGCGGTTATATTAAATGTTGGAATGGATCACGTGGATTACTTTCACAGCCTGGAGCAGATCCAAAGGTCCTTCCGAAATTACGCCGAATTGGTTGGCGCGGACGGCGTGGTGATCGTCAACGGTGATGACCGAAACGCCATGCAGGCAATGACGGATTTTCAAGGGAAAATGCTAACGTTTGGAAGAAGTGAGGGCGTTGATTTCCGTGCGTCGCGCATCGAATCCCACAAGGGATGCCGTCGTTTTGATCTCCTGTATCACGGCGAAAAGATCTGTCGGATCAGGCTTTTGCAACCGGGAGAATATCAGGTCGAGAACGCTTTGGCGGCGGCAGCAGCCGCATATATCTGCGGTGTTGCTCCAAAGGTCATTGAGGAGCAGATCGCAACTTATGTCGGGGTGAAACGCCGTATGGAATATAAGGGGTCTCTCAACGGCGCGGCTGTTTACGACGATTACGCCCACCATCCCTCTGCCATAGAAGCCACGCTGGCAGGGGCACGGGAGATGGGGTATCGGCGGATCTTATGTGTTTATCAACCCCATACCTATAGCCGAACGGCGGGGCTGTTTGACGAATTTTCCAAAGCGTTTTCCGGGGCGGATCAAGTGTACTTCGCGGATATCTACGCCGCCAGAGAACAAAACGTCAGCGGTGTCAGTTCACAACAACTGGCAAATGCGGTGGGGGATCGCGCGATCTATTGTGAGAGCTTCCGAGCCGTTGCGGAACGGCTGAAAAGAGATGCGCAACAGGACGATCTTGTTTTGATCATGGGCGCGGGAGATATCGATCGGATATTCCAAATGCTTTCTTTAGAGTAAAAAAACACCCTGAAATATCGGAAAACAGATATTTCAGGGCGTGTTTTGTCACAAAAATTAGAATAAATACAATTCTTATTCTAAAAATCAAACGATTTGGAAAATGAAGAATTTTAAATAATCGGTTTCGGGAACGTTCCAGAGAATGGGATGATCGGGGGATTGCTGACGCGCTTCGATCTGACGAAGTCCCACGCCCGCATCTGACGCGGCGTTGTGGAGCATCTGCTTGAAGTAGGTTTCGGTCATGAAGTGTGAGCAGGAGCAGGTGGCGAGATAGGAGCCTCGCTTCATCAGCTGCATGGCGCGACGGTTGATCTCTCTGTATCCCTTGATCGCATTCTTCAACGTGTCCCTGCTTCTGGTGAACGCAGGGGGATCCAGAATTACGAAATCGTAATCGAAGGCTTTTTTGTTGTTTGCCAGTTCTGTCAGATAGTCAAAGACGTCAGCGCAATAAAAGTCCATTCTGTCAGTCAGTCCGTTGCGTTCTGCATTGCGCTTTGCCATTGCCAAGGCATCGGCGGAAATATCCACGGCGGTCACGTGAAGGGCACCTGCCTGGGCGGCGTTTAACGCGAAGGATCCCGTGTGGGTAAAGCAATCCAGAACTCGCTTGCCTTTTGCCAGTGTGCGGATGGCTTGGCGGTTGTATTTCTGATCCAAAAAGAATCCCGTTTTCTGTCCGTTGATATAGTCCACTTGATACCGCACCCCGTTTTCAACGATCTCGGTCATGCCGTCGGTGTCGGTGAGCAGTCCGCCGGCGGAATAGAATCCGCAGTATTGCTCCATCCCTTCCAGTTCACGGATGGCGACGTCGTTGCGCTGGTACAGCACGCGGATCTCCTGTCCGAATTCCTCGCGGAGCAGGCGCAACAAAATTCCGTACAAAAGATCTTTCCGTTGCTCGATCCCGAGGGATAGTACCTGGGTTACCAGTACGTCCCCGAAGCGGTCGACCGTCCAACCGGGGAAGGCGTCCGCTTCTCCGAAGATCAATCTGCAACAGGAGAAATCATCTCCCATCACCGATCTGCGGTATTCCAATGCCCAACGTAGCTTGCGCTCCCAGAATGCTTCGTCAAATCCATCGTTGGCGTTTTTGGAAACGATCCGAACGCGGATCTTGGAGTGTTCGTTATAAAAACCCGTTCCCAGATATTTTCCTTTTTGACTGTAGACGTCGGTAAGTCCGCCGTTTTCAATGGGGGCAGAACAGTGGGTGATCTCGTCGGCGTAGACCCAAACGTGGCCCCCGCGCAAAAACTCCTCGCCCTTGGATGTGACCTTGATGATTGGATAATCTCTCATGTGTACGTTCCTTTCCGTGACGTTTGCTGCATTATTATATCACATTTTTCTTGACAAAAAGTGTTGTTCATATAAAATTAACACATGAAAACGCCGTATCCGCTTGAAAAAAAGCGGGAAAAAGGGTAAAATATATTGGTTGTATCAATATTACTTTGACGGTAAAGGAAGAATCATGTTAGAACTGATCAATGTGTCGTACCGAGTTCCGGACGGACCCGAAATTCTGCGAAACGTAAGCCTGAAAATTGAAGATCGCTTCGTTGCGGTGACAGGCCCCAACGGAAGCGGAAAATCCACCCTTGCCAAGCTGATCGCGGGGATCTACCAGCCAACGTCCGGCAAAATTCTGCTTGACGGAAAGGATATCACCGATCTCTCTATCACGGAAAGAGCAAAAAGCGGCATCAGCTTTGCGTTCCAACAGCCCGTGCGCTTTAAGGGGATCACGGTAAAGGATCTGATCTCCCTGGCGGCAGGCTCCAGCATTACCGTGGCGCAGGCTTGCCAATACCTTTCCGAGGTCGGACTTTGCGCCAAGAATTATATCAACCGTGAAGTGGACGGTTCTCTTTCGGGAGGAGAGTTGAAGCGGATCGAGATCGCTATGATCAACGCCAGAGGAACCAAACTTTCCGTGTTTGATGAGCCTGAAGCAGGCATCGACCTCTGGAGCTTCAACAATTTGATCCAGGTGTTCCGAGGAATGTATGAGCGCACCAAGGGAACGATCCTGATCATTTCGCATCAGGAACGGATCCTGGATATTGCGGATAAAGTGGTGGTCATTGCCAACGGCGAGGTGTGCGCTTATGGAAGCAAATCCGAGATCCTGCCGGAGCTGCTGAACGCCCAGGCGGGATGCAGATTCACTAAGGAGGTGCAGTGATGGATCAGATTCAAAAAACACTTTTGGAACAGATCGCGGGGCTTCACGAGGTGCCTCAAGGCGCGTATTCCATTCGTATCAACGGTAATCTCCACGGAAAAAACGATTCCGAGAACATCAGCATCGTCAAAAAAGAGGACAAGCCGGGAATTGACATTTACATTCGCCCGGGTACCAAGAACGAGAGCGTCCACATCCCCGTTCTGCTGTCGCAAAGCGGCTTGAAGGAGCTGGTTTACAACGATTTTCACGTTGGTGAGGATTGCGACGTCACCATCGTGGCGGGATGTGGTATCCATAACAGCGGATCTGCAGAGAGCGAGCATAGCGGGATCCATTCGTTTTTCGTAGGAAAGAACGCCAAGCTGAAGTACGTTGAAAAGCATTACGGGCAAGGTGATGGAAACGGAAGGAATATTATGAACCCTACCACCGTCGTGGAGATGGAGGAGGGGAGTTACGTGGAAATGGAAACCACCCAGATCAAGGGCGTGGATTCCACCCGCCGTGTAACCACTGCAGTGTTGGGGGCCGGCGCCACGCTGGTCGTTCGTGAGAAGATCATGACTCATGGAGATCAGTTCGCGGAAACAGATTTTAAGGTATATCTGAACGGCAAAGGATGCGGCGCTCACGTGGTTTCGCGTTCGGTTGCCAAGGATCGGAGCCGTCAGAGCTTTCTTTCGAATGTGGTGGGAGCCAATCGCTGTTCGGGACATACCGAATGTGATGCCATCATCATGGACGACGCGGTGGTGACTGCCGTGCCCCAGATTGAGGCAAAACACGTGGAGGCTTCCTTGATCCATGAGGCTGCCATCGGAAAGATCGCGGGAGAGCAGTTGATCAAGCTGATGACGTTAGGACTCACCGAGCAAGAGGCGGAGGAGCAGATCATCAACGGCTTTTTGAAATAAAAAAACAGAAACCGTGCGTTTTGTCCGCAAAAACGCACGGTTTCTGTTTTTTTACAAAATATGCGCTAAAAGTTCTCCGTTTAGTCATAAATAACATTTTTTTGTATAAAAAGTCAAAGTGTAGAAAAAACAAACTCGAATTTGTGCAAAAAGTACAATCCTAATTTGCGCCGATCTGTGTAAACGTCTTGTAAATAAATCTTTTGGGTGGTAAATTTAATTTACTGTTGTTGTTTTAGAAAATCCAGATTGAGAAAAACAATAAAAAAATAACCAAAACCGCGCTTTTTTGGTATGTGTTTAATAAAAATGCTGTAAATATAATTTACCTATTCGATTTTTGCGTAAATAATTCGGATTTTAAAAAGATATAATTGTAAACATTTTTGCAAATTTTCGTGAGGAAACGGTGACTTTTTGATGGAAAAACGGCGTTTGCCGCGTGAGTTTTCGCAAATTTTTTTCTTGACAGGGAGAGCCTTTTGTGGTATTATATAGTAGTAATATTAGGACATATTTGCGCCTTGTTGACAGTTGTCGACAGAGATTTGGTTGGAGCCGCAAACTTTCGGAGCTTGCCGTGGGAGGAGCCTCGGCGTGTGACGCGGAGTGGTTGCGTCGGTGATCAAGAGGCGAAAATGTGACCGAAAAAAGTTTTCAGGAGGAAACACACATGGGAAAGAAGAAATTCACAAGAATTGTCAGCACGGTGATGGCACTGTTGCTTCTTGTGAGCAGCGCGGTTGTTGCCGTTAGTGCGAACAGCAGCGTGACCGACAAGTCGATCAAGGACTACATCAGTATGTCCGGCGTCGTTACCTATGATGAGTACAGAGCGCAGAAGTTTACCGATCAGGTGAAGGCTGCGAACTCGGTGCTTGTTTTTGACGCTACACAAAACTGGGTGTTCAAAAGCACGAACGGCGACGTTGTAAGTATGACAGGCGACGATTGGACGCTGACCACCACGATTCGGAATGAGGCGGGCGATGAAGAAACCGTCACCCTCCGCGAGGAAGATGTGCGGGCGGAGGATTCCGGCTACAATATAGACGACTACGTTCATATAGAAACGGCAGACGGCAAGGCGGGGCTTTACACGCCTGCGCTGGGTTCGGTGACCTGGACTTTGGATCTGGCAGCTTCCGGACTTACGGATGCAGCCATCTTCAATATTTCCGCGGACTACTATCCCGTGGTCAACAAAACCGCTTCCATTGAGCGAGAATTTTATATCAACGGTGAGGTTCCCTTCGTTGAGGCGCGCTCCTTGACGCTGCCCAAGCGTTGGAGCTCCTACATGAGCGACGGTGAGACCATTCTCACGGCAGACGTCACTCCCGATAAAAAGCTGGTGAAAAAGGAAGGCAGTGCAGAGGCTGCGTTGGATAGGATTTATAACGCAGCGATCGAGGCGGGGCTGACTGCGGAGAAAACCGAGCAGGGAACCGTTCAGATCAAGCAACCTGCCGTAACGACTCAAAAGATCAGCGAGTTCTTGGATGAGTACGGCGTTCGCTTCTTCGTCACCGATAAGCTTAACAACGAGCTGCGTCCTACCATGAAACAGGATCCCCAATGGATGACCTACACCCTGCAGGATAGCTCAGGATATTACGCAGAGCCTTTGGGATTTGTTTTGGAGCCTGATGATACGGGTTGTGTTACCTTTACGTTAAAGGGCGTGAACGAGCCTGTGATCATCTCCCAGATCACTCTTTCCCCTTATTCTACTTACCAAACGTATGACGAATACCTCAAGGGGGTTCAGCAAACTCTCGAAGTCGGATCGTAGCCATGTCGTTCTGTG
>JAZSMC010000101.1:0-12829 GCA_045535705.1 Eubacteriales bacterium | reverse complement strand
CACGGTCGAGGAGCTTGCGGAGATTGTCCGCAGAAGCGCAGGTATACTCGGTGTACCGATTGACATGGACGGCTCTCTTGAAATCGCGTCCCGTTCACGCGGAACGCCTCGTATAGCGAACAGACTTTTAAAGCGTGTACGTGACTTCGCTCAGGTCAAATATGACGGTAAGATAACGCTTGAGACAGCGTCAAGTGCGCTTAATATGCTTGAAATAGACGAGCTTGGTCTTGACAACACCGACAGAAAAATGCTTGAAACCATCATTCACGCCTACGGAGGCGGCCCTGTCGGTCTTGAAACGCTCGCGGCGACCGTCGGTGAGGAAGCGATAACAATCGAGGACGTGTATGAGCCATATCTCATGCAGATCGGCTATCTCAGCCGTACGCCGAGAGGTCGTTGCGTCACACGACTGGCTTATGACCATCTGGGGATTCCCTTTCACAACGCAAAGCCAAGCGCTTCCGAACAGTTGAAATTGTTTGGGGAAGAATGAAATTATAAAAACGGGCAGTGGGAATCTGAACCCAAACGTGCGCTTTTGTTCCATAAAATTTCTAACTTTATTCTTTGCGCGCGTTCCTCAGCGTAATTTCAAAGCATGGCTTTGAAATTCGCAAGATTCGATTCGCGAAGCGAATTAGCTTCACCAAAAAGGATAGGCAGGCTCGTTTGAGCCTGCCTATCCTTTTTGGCAAGTATGGTCGGAATAGATATCGCAATAGATGATGGGAATCTGAACCCAAATTTGCGCCCTTCCTGCTAATTTCTTTCTGCAGCGTTGGCGCAAATTCTTGGCGTAATTTCAAAGCCAAAGCTTTGAAATTCGCAGGGTTCGATTCGTGTGCAACACGACTCCACCAATAAGATAGGACACCCTTTCGGATGTCCTATCTTATTGGTGGAGATGATGGGAATCGAACCCATGTCCGAAAACCCCTTGACAAAACTTTCTTCGTGGACAGTCTATTATTTGAAATTCCCCATTGAAAACGCGAACAGACACGCTTTTTCGTTAGGTAGCCCTTTTCTGCTTGTTCGGTTCAAGAGCGAACCACCGATGCAAGTTCACTGCTCAGATGACGTTCAGTCCGCAGTCGCAGTCCTCTGCAGAGGAACGGGTGACCCGCAGGTCACGGCACTGCCAAGTTCTACGCCGAAGCGTAAAACTCAGGCAGCCATAGCAACGTAATCATTGTCGTTTATTTTTTAAGTTTGGGCAGTTTTCGAGTTTACCCGGCTCGCCACGCTTATCTTGCCTCAGAATCCCCGTCGAAACCATTGCACCCCCATTTCGGGGCGGTCCCTCTCGGAATCCGTCGCATGGCAATCTGCGCCTCTCCCTGCGCAATTTTGCTTTTTTATTATATCCGATTTTGTTCCATTTGTCAAGACCTTTTCGTCTGCCAAATCCGACAAAATCAGGAATTTTTATTCTTCGTATCGGCGATCCTTCATGTGCCGATCCATGGTGCGGTTTGCCTGACGTTCCGCGTCCGCGTCGCGCTTATCGTAAAGCTTCTTTCCTCTGCACAATCCGATCTCCATTTTCACGTAGCTTCCCGAAAAATACAGCGAAAGCGGGATCAACGTATATCCCTTTTGCTGTACCAATCCCTGCAGCTTCATGATCTCGCGCTTGTGCATCAGCAATTTTTTATCTCGCAATGGGATATGATTGAAGCGGTTTCCCTGCTCATACGGGCTGATGTGAACACCCGTGGCAAACATCTCGCCCCCCTCAAAGGAACAATAAGAATCTTTAAGATTCACAGCTCCCCGCCGGATACTCTTGATCTCGGTTCCGCACAGCGCAACTCCCGCCTCATATTTTTCTTCTACGAAATAATCGTGCCACGCCTTCTTGTTCTGCGCCACGATCTTCTGCGTTTCCTTTTTTTTCTCTGCCATAATGCTTCTTTCTGTATGAATTTCAGTCGTTATAGAACACTTCTTCGTCCGGAAAGAACAAATTCCAGAATTTTCTCGCCATCTTGATCACGTAACTCTCGGTTCCCTTGGAGTCTGAAAGTTCCTGCAGCTCCTCTTTTTCTTCCTGCAATTCGATCTTGGTCTGCTCCAGCTCTTCCTGCTCCGCGCGAAGCTCATTGTACCTCATGACGCTGTTGACGAATACGGCGATGGACACCACCACGATGACCGTCAAAAAGATCCTTACCAGCAGACTCAAGCTGAACTGTTTTTTTTGCTTTTCCGACATTTCGCCGCACTCCTTTCTGAACTTCTTCTCCTAACAGCTCGTGCCCCACGGTATGCTCCAATTGAGCCTCCTGCCGTTTGGTGAATTGAACACGATCCCGCTTTCTTTTTTTCTCGATCCGTTTGATCCAAAACCGTTTGATTGCTAATACGATCCGATTACAAAGCCACTTCCATGGGAACAACACGAAGAAAACGACGTATTTAACCGCAGCCTCTAAAAAGAACGCCACCGTTTCCGAACAAAGCATCACAAGCCGTCCCAAGGTGATTCGGTAAAGATAAAATCCTATCCCCGCCACGGGAAAAGCCAAAAAACGAAGCTTTCCGTTGTTGATCTGATAAAAAAGCAATATCATGGAAAACGCCGCGATCATGCAAAAGAGAAAATCTTCCGCAAAGATCACTGCCGTCAATATTTTCTTGTGTTTTTTTCGTTCCTTTTTCATTTCAATGAGCGGAAGTTTGAATTCTCTGAACCGATTTGCCACCGCGGAAAAATGTTCACCGAAGAAAATTCGCAGGATCCTCAAAGCATCCCAAAAGAGCCCTAAGCCCACTCCAAGCAGGCAAGCGCAACCGTATAGCAACGCGAGCCGTGATTGTGAAATGACCATATTTTATCGAAACAGCTTTCCGAATAAGCCGCGTTTTCCGTTACCGTCGTTTTCCGGCGCGTCGAAATATAGCAAAGCGTCGATCTTTCCGTCGATCTCCACCGTCCCTGCTTCTAAATTCAACGTGCGGACATGGAGAGAAGTGCCTTCCACGGTCAGCGTTCCGCAAACCGTGGAAAGCACTACACTTTCCTCGTCAAAACGAACCACATCGTTTACACAGTTTACTTCCAGACTCTTTCTGTCACGCAAAGACAACCCCTGCGATTTTGCTCCATCACGTTTTTCTGTGTTCATAACAGACCTCCCAAAAATCAGGTTGGTCTACCATATGACGAAAGCGCGAAAAATATGCCTGTCAGTTGAGAACCTCGTAAAGATTAGAGGCGTCCGCCTTGAGCGTATGTTCCTTGACATCCAGGACTCGAACCTTTAAGGTCCGCTGTCCAAAGGTCACCTCGATCACGTCACCTTCCTTCACGTCATAAGACGCTTTGGCAGGTTTCCCGTTCACGGTTACGTGAGCGGCATCGCACGCCTCGTTTGCAACGGTACGGCGTTTGATGATCCTGGAAACCTTCAGGTATTTATCAAGTCTCATTCAGGATCAACCGTTGAGCTTTTCCTTCAGTGCCTTGCTTGCGGAAAATACTGCCTGACGGCTTGCGGGGATCTCAATGGTTGCGCCGGTCTGGGGATTTCTGCCCGTGCGAGCCGCGCGAACCTTGGAGGTAAACGTTCCAAAGCCTGCTAGTTGGATGGAGTCGCCTGCAGCCATCACGTCTGCGATGGACGCTACCAAAGCATCGCACACTGCGGTTACGTCTTTCTTTGTCATGCCGGTTTCTGCTGCAATTTTTTCAATGAGTTCTGTTTTTTTCATGGGTCTTTCTCCTTTTTTATTTGATATGTATATTTTACCATATTTTTTTTCATATTGCAATAGTTTTTTTCATATATTTTGATAAAAAATCAGAATTATTTTAATTTTTCGAGTTTTTTTTACTTTTTTTACGTAAAAGCATGTCCAAAAGTTATTTTTAGCCTTTGTCTGACGGCTTCATTCCGAGCTGAAACCGTCAGATAAGCGAATAAAAACTCTCATTTGATTCCATAAAATATGATTTGCCACAACCTATTTGAAACATTCACTGAAATGAAAATTACTCTGCCTTTATCAAATGTAGTCCTACGAACATTTTGCAGATCCGTTTTCCCATAGGCATCGAAGAAAGCTCCTCTGCCGTGATCACCCCCGTGATGCATGCGAAGAACAGATAAAGGAACACCACCAGCAGAATCGTCGTCAAGGTCAAGCCCGTGCTTTCCCCCATTCGCATCACCAGCAAATGATACAGACAAAACGGGATCCCGATAGATGGAATCGAAGCCACCAAAGGCTTCCCGAACACCGATAACAACTGATCTGTTTTTTGTAATCGCGCGGCAAAGATCAGATTCAGAACTACCACCGTTAGATTGCAAAGAAACGTACTGATCGGTGCGCCCAGCATACCGATCCTTGGGAGTCCGATCAGAAAATAAGCAGAAACGATCTTCACGGCAGCACCCGTCAGCATGGAAAGAATGGGGCTGTTTACCGAGCGATAAGCGTGCAATACAGAATTGGTGGCGGTGATCATACAAGAAAGGAAGATCGACGTTCCCAACATGGACAGCAAAGGTGCCGCCAATTCTACGGCGTCTGCTTCCCTGCCAAACAACATCGTCAAAATGGGCTTGGCAAACGCAGACACGCTCAACGCGGCAGGAATCGCCACCACGGAAGTCAAATGATAGGAAGAACGGATCATGGCGGTTTGCCGATCCCGATCTCCCCTTTCAATCGCTGACGATAAAAGCGGTATCAAAGGTAACGCAATGGAATTCACCAAGGACGGCAGCAACGCATAGATGGATAATGCCAGCGCCGTATAGCTTCCGTACGCTTCATTTGCCGTGGCTTCCGAAAAACCGATGGCTTGCAACCTTCTTAGGATCATGGTCATGTCGATCAGCTTGGTCAGGCTGACCGCCGACGCGCCAAGCGTCATGGGAACCGCAAGCTTTCCAAGTGCGCGCAACGTTCCGCCGACAGCAGTTTCATTTCCTGACATACGATCCTCCGCAGTTTGGCAAATCGCAGAACGGCGAAAGCGTAGCTTCTCCAAAAACAGATACAACGCGGACACAGCTGTCCCCAGCGTCAATCCCCATCCTGCCGCCGCGGCAACCTTGGGAGGTTCCATTCCCCGCATGAGCGCCCATTTCGCAAACAACACCCCGAAGATCAGTTTTCCAAACGCTTCTATGAGCTGGGAGATCGCTGTTGGCATCATGCGTTGGTATCCTTGAAAATATCCTCGGTAGGCGGAAGAAATACAGACGAACAGCATCGTTGGTGCAATGGAAATGATGCAATCGTAGGCGTTTTCGCTGCGGATCAATCTGCAAAACCATGGAGCAAACACCATCATGATCCCACTTCCGATCAATCCGATGATCCAGAACAAGGTCATGGAAACGCGAAAGGTTTTTCTCACGCTTTTACCGTCCCCGCGCGCCAACGCGGCGGAGATCAGCACCGACAGCGCAACGGGAAGTCCTGCTGTGGCGATCACACAAAACATGGCGTAGATCTCGTAGGCAGAATGAAAATATCCCATTCCCACCGAGCCAAGATAGGAGAGCATGGGAATCTTATAAATGAATCCCACCACCTTAACCAAAACGGTGGAAAGCGACAACAGTAACACCCCCGACAGGAAGTTCTTTTTCACTGTTTTTTCACTTTCCACCATATCCATCACCGCCGTTTACTCAAAATAATGAGCAAACGTTCGACTACATTCATAACGCATCCGTTCCTCATCAATGGAATTATACTCACCATTTCGGTAAAGTATGCATCCGTCCACCATAGTCATGAGAACGTCACTGCGCTCCGCGCTGTACGCAATCATAGCGTAATCGTCGTAGCACGGCATATTGTGCAAGGCGTAACGGTCAAGAAGCACCAGATCCGCACGATTCCCAACCTTAATTTCTCCGCAATCCCATCTTCTCTGAGAAATTGCTCCGTTGCGAGTTGCCAAAGGAAAGATCTCTCGACACGTTACGCAAGCGGGATCGCGGTTCACTCCCTTATGTAGGATCACCGCCGTTTGCAATTCTCGGAGCATATCCAACCGATTGTTGGACGCCACACCGTCGGTCCCCAGAGCCACGTTCACACCTGCATCCAAGAGCTTTCGCAGAGGCATCACGCCGCTTCCCAGCTTCAAATTGCTGACGGGATTATGCGCCACCGTGGCGTTTTTCTCTGCCAAGATCGCCATATCCCCATCCTCCAACCAAACGCCGTGGGCAGCCGTCGTAGGAACGTCCAGAACGCCCGTATCACGGAAAAATTCCGTAGGCGTTTTTCCCCACCTTCCAATGCACTCCAGATGCTCCTTTTCAGTTTCGGACAAATGGATCTGCATGCCCGTTTTAAATCGCTTGGCGATCTCCGCCACATATTCGCACGCTTTTGGCACGTTGGTATATTCCGCGTGAAGCGAAAAATCCACCAGGATCCGCCCGTCGTCCGCGCCGTGATACCATTCCGCCAAGCGGATCGCCTCAATCATACGGTTCTCTTGGCTCATATCCACGTTGGGATCAAAAGACACGAGGGAACGGGACAGATTCGCCTTGATCCCCGTTGCCAAAACCGCTTCTGCCACCGCATCCTCGAACATATACATATCCGAAAAGGATGCGATACCTGCCTTCAGCATTTCCGAAATTGCCAACGTGGTGGCGTGGTAAACGCTTCGGAAGGTCAATTTTTCTTCCGCAGGAAAAATGCGTTCCTCCAACCATCTTTGCAGAGGAAGGTCTTCACCGTAGCCACGAAACAAGGTCATTGCCGCATGACAGTGCGCGTTGTAAAACGCGGGGATCAACAAATTTCCGCCACAATCAACGGTTTCATCCACTTGAAGATCATCGGGAAGCGCTTCCATAATTTTTTGAATCTTTTTATCTTTAATCAATACGTTCACGGAACGGTTCTCAAAACCGTACTCGGGAAGTAAAGTCGTGTTCTTTAGTAAAATTTTCATCAAACAAATTCCTTGTACAGTGAATTTTCGGGAATCAGATCCGCCGACAAGGGCTGGACCGAATGCAATTCGTTTCGAATTCTTTCTCCATCTTGGAAAAATTCATGGGTCGGTGGGATCTTGGGCAAAATATTCTCTAAAAAAGGCTTTAAGATCCCGATCTCGTAAGGCATGGTGGAGTCAATGCTGTAATCACACCGATGCACGTTTGGAAAGATCAAACGTTCCTCATTTTCCCGCACACTTTGCCACAGCATCAAGGTGAATTCGGGAGCGGAATTGCGGAAATGATAATCCCGAACCAATCGGCGCATCAAACGGATCTCGTTGGGCAAAAATTCTTCCCCGCCGATCTCGATCGACGATTGGGGCGCGATATGAATACTTTGATAGGCACTGCCTCGCAAGATCTGATCCACGGAAGGATACAGCACTTGGATGCCCTCAAACAGAAAAATGTCTTTTGCCGACGGCATAACTTCTTCTCCGCATTCTCTCAATCCCTTGGTAAAGTTAAACTTCGGCAATTTGGTTCTCTTTTGCTTTTTTAATGACTCCACACATTCCCGCAAAAGGTCTACGTCGATGGTATCTTCCGAATCGTAATCCAATTTGGAAAGCCCTTTTTTCTTGGTCATTTCCAAAAGATAAGATTTGTCATAATAGAAGTCGTCAATAGAAATCACGTGGATCTGCTTGCCTACCGATTCAAATACGTTGGTCAAAAGGTTTGCGGACGTGGTTTTTCCCGAGCAGGTCGGTCCCGTCAAACCTAAAAAATGCAGATCCTTTCGCTGTAAAAGCGTTTTGCTCACGTCTTGAAGCTGGGCAAAAAAACGTTCTTCACCGTCTTTCACCAAGCGTAAGATTTCTTCATCTGACAGATCGTTTGCAATTTGATATCGCTTCATAAAGATCCCTCTCTCCCGATTTGCCATCGGGTTGCCGAGCTTGATCAAAAATCAATCCAGCAATTCGTGCTGACGGTAGAATTGCTCCATGGCTTCCAGCTTTTGAGCGGTGCTTTGATCCGTAAGATATTCATAGGGATATTTGGGATAGAACAACCGTTCGATCACGGGATTTCCGCCGTTTTTGGGGATATAATCCACCATTTTGGAAACCGCGCCCGCGCCTGCAGCGAAGATGGAGTGAACTTCTTCCATCATATATATATTGTATTTACATTCTGCGCCTTCCAGGGCAAAACCCACGTTTTCATAATTTCCAACCGTGTTTTTCTGGCGATACATATAGTAGGGCTTATACCCCTCCTGAATGGCTTTCAGCTGGGTATAATCCACGCATTTTCCGGCATCTCCGCCGCGAAGCGAATAAACGAAGCCGTCCTGCCTTAAAATTTCAGCCGCTTTCTTTACGCAGAAGGTATGTACCGTAATATTTTCGGGGCGCAAGGAAAGCACCTTATCAAATCCCGCAGAAAAGATTTTAAAAGAATCTCCCGGCAAGCCAACGATCAGATCCGTGTTGATCTGTGGGATCCCCGATTCTCTGGCAATCTCAAAGGCTCGGAGAAATTCATCCGCGTTATGGCTTCTTCCGATATTTTTCAAAACCTCGTCGGAAAGCGATTGCGCGTTCACGCACACACGCGTCACGCCGTATTCCTTTGCAACCGCAAATTTTTCCGACGTGATTGTGTCCGCTCTTCCCGACTCCAGCGTGTATTCCTCTAAAGCGCTCACATCCGTACATTCCGCAACGGTGGAAAGTAAAAAGCGAAGCTGATCCGCCGTCAGAATGGTGGGAGTACCGCCGCCGATATACACCGTTTTCAGATGCAAGCCCAATTCATTGATCTTCGCAAAGATCGCCCGAATATCATCTGCCAAACGGATCAAATAATCGGGAATCAGATCTAACAGCTTTTTGGACGTATAAGACACAAAGGAACAGTAGGAGCAACGGGTTGGGCAGAATGGGATAGCGATATACACACTGCAATCTTTTTTTGCAGGCGTTCCGATGACCCTCTGCTCCACCCAAGCAACGTCGGTTGCCAGTGAAGCTTTCTTGGGGATCACGCCGTATTCCGCTGTCAAGATCTTTTTCACCTTGGTCTTACTGCATCCCCGTTGCAACAGCTCGGTTGCCACTTTTGAGGGGCGAACACCCGTCAGCATCCCCCAAGAAGGACGGTAGCCCAACAAGGTGCCGCATGCCGAGATCACGGCAGCCCCGCAAACCAGCTTGGCGGTTTTCTCTGCCGTGTGATGCTCCGAAAACTCCCAAAATTTTACCGCCGTTTCGCTCTTGCCGTCAACGGTGACCGTAGCGGTAGCTTCCATCCCGTTTTCTTTTTCGGTCAGTGAAAGCCGCAATTCGGGAGCCGTGAGATCCTCTTGCTCTGTCGCGCCGAATTTGGCACCCGGGAAAAAGATCATGCAAAGTGTCTGCACATAGTATATGTTAATATTTCCGTCTAATATCAATCTCATGACGAACTTCCTTTATTTTTCTTATTTTGGGGTTCCCTTTAGAGCATCGGTATCCAAAATGATAGTCACAGGACCGTCATTTAACAAGCTGACCTTCATATCAGCTCCAAAAATACCGCATTCAACGCGGCGCACACTTTCCGATACCAATTTCTTGAAATATTCGTAAAGCGGAATCGCCTCGTTGGGTTTGGCAGAAGCTAAAAAATCAGGACGGTTTCCGTGACGGCAATTTGCCATTAGGGTAAATTGTGAGATCACCAGCATCTCGCCGTCAATATCCAGGATCGAACGGTTCATTTTGCCCGCGTCGTCCTCAAACACACGCAGATTGATGATTTTTCTGCATAACAACTCCGCATCCTTTTCCGTGTCACCAACCGCAACTCCCAAAAGAACCATAAAGCCGTTTTCACAGCTCCCGACGGTCTTTCCGTCTACCGCCACCTCTGCATGGGTGACTCTTTGAAGCACTGCTTTCATATTCTTTCTTCCTTTCTCGCTTCGTTTTCTTACGCAAATCCGCGAAGGATATCGTTCACACCGTTCAATCCGCGCAATTTAGACACGATTGAATTATAATGCTCAATGTTTTTACATCCGACTTTCAGGTTGATGATCGCGTCGTCAGCGCTCTGACGAACCACGTTGATCTGCAAAATGGAAACCCTCATATCCGCCAAAGCCACACTGATGTCCGCCAACATTCCGATGCGGTCATCACTGTGGATCTGCAACAACGCCTCGTACATACTGTTGGAATCCCCACCTGAAGGGAGATCCCAATGGGCGTCCTTCCAACGGTCTACGTATTCGGGATTGAATCTTCCCTGCTTTACGTTGGGACAGTCCAACTTGTGAATGGAAATGCCAAACCCCTTGGTGACGAAGCCGATGACCTCGTCCCCCGGCAAAGGATTACAGCACTTGGCAAACTTCACCACGCACCCAACTTCTCCGTCCACCACGATCCCGCCGCCGTTGGAGCGCTGATGCTTCTGGAGCGGCTTGATGGGGACCTGCTCCGCTACCAGAATGGCAGGTTGCTCGTCTTCATCCTCGCGGACAAATTTGGAACAACCGTCCTGCAACCGCTTCATCAGCTTCGACATTGCCAATCCGCCGTAGCCGATGGCGTTATAGAAATCATCCAAACTGTTATAGCCGAATCGCGTGCAAATGGGATTCAAAATTTCTTCCCGTTGGGACTCGCTTGGCATATTTTTGCCGCACAGCTTGCGGATCTCGGTTTCCAAAGCCGCCTTTCCCATAGCGATATTGTCGGTTCGTTTTTCCTTTTTGAACCAGGCTCGGATCTTGGCTCGCGCCGCCGAGGTCTTTACGATATTCAACCAATCTCGGCTGGGACCTCTGGACGCAGAAGAAGTCAGGACCTCCACGATCTCGCCATTCTGCAACGCATGGTCGATGGGGACGATCATACCGTTGATCTTTCCACCGATCATCTTATTACCGATGGCAGAGTGAACCGCATAAGCAAAATCAATGATATTCGCTCCGTTGGGAAGCGCGATCACGTCGCCTTTGGGAGTGAACACGAACACTTCGTCGTGGAAAATGTCGGTTTTGAGCGCATTCATGAACTCATCCGAATCCCGGGCACCTTCCTCTGTTTCAATGAGGCTGGCGATCCACGCCAGTTTTTTGTCCATATCCTCTTTTGAAGTCGCTCCCGACTTATATTTCCAGTGAGCGGCGATTCCGTATTCCGCTACGTGGTGCATTTCCCAAGTGCGGATCTGAACCTCAAACGGGATTCCGTCCCGCCCGATGACCGTGGTATGAAGCGAGCGGTACATATTGGGCTTTGGCGTGGAAATATAGTCCTTAAACCGTCCCGGCATGGAATTGAACATCTCGTGGATCAAGCCAAGAGCCGTATAACACTCCAATTCGGTATCCACGATGATGCGAAGCGCGTAAAAATCGTAGATCTGATCGAAGGATTTGTTTTGCGTGTACATCTTTCGATAGATGGAATACACCGATTTGATACGCCCTTCCAAAGTGAAGTGGATCTTATTTTCTTCCATTTTTTTGCTGACCGCAGAGCGAATGCCTTCAATGGAATTGAAATTCTGACCGTACTTTTCTTCAATATGGGTGCGAACTTCATCGTAACCGATGGGATCCAGATATTTCAAGCTTTCGTTTTCCAATTCCTGCTTGATCCGCTGCATACCAAGACGATGCGCCAGGGGGGCGTAAACGTGCATGGTTTCCAAAGCGGTCAAACGGCGCTTGTTATCGGGTTTTGCATCCAAGGTTCGCATATTATGTAAACGGTCACACAGCTTGATAAAGATCACGCGCACGTCCTTGGACATGGCAAGCAACATCTTACGCAGGTTTTCGATGTGGGCTTCTTCTTTATCCTCCACCTGAAGCATCACGATCTTGGTAAGTCCGTCCACCAATAGCGCAACGCCCGCTCCAAACCGTTTCTCTATGGTTTTCAGATCGGTTTTTTCGGAGCAATCCTCCACCGTATCGTGCAACAACGCGGCACAAATGGAATCGGTGTCCAATTCCAAGCCCGCCACGATCTCCGCAACCACCACGGGGTGGGAAATGTATGCCTCTCCGCTGACGCGGAACTGACCTTGGTGCAATTCGTTTGCATATTCAAAAGCACCTGTGATCTTCTCCAGATCGTATTTCTTTCCCGTTGCCCGCAAGATCTCCAACAATCGGGTAATATCCGTATGTACAGCGTGATCGCTCATAGACCGTCCGTCGCCTTTCTTTGCTGACTTTTAAGTTTGTTTAAAATGGAAGACCGCTCCAAATTGGTCTTATTGGAATAAGAAACGTCAAACAGGAAATGATCTGTAACGGGCTCACTGACACCGCAGATCTGAAGCTCCTGCATGATCCGAATAATGAACTTCATTTTTGCATAGTGGAACGGCCTACCTGCTGCCGTGCGGAGCTGCCCCAGCAACCGACGCATGGGAAAACTCGTGTGCCCCGTTCGGAACTCCCGACGCAAGTAGGTATAAACCACGGCAACGTCCTCTCTGGTGGGCAACACGTCTTCCCACGGTTCGTAAACCGCGCCTTGGCAGATCTGCTCGTAACGACGGATCTGTTCATCCAATTCGTCGGTCACCGACTGCGATAACCGAGCGTCCTGCAAAATCATCTGCAAGGAAACGGTATCCTGAAACTCGTTCACGTTTAACTGAAACAGCAGATCCACCCGATCATTCTGATCAAAGGTCAATTCGCTGACCGATTTCCCGAACCACACCGCGTTGAAACGCAGACCGTCCTTTTCCACGGTGAGCCGCAAATGTTTTCCGCCCCCCATGGGAAGGATCCGAACCGCCACCGCATCCCGCAGTACGAAGCACGGCACGGGATTGGAGATACCAAACGGCTCTAAATAGTCCAATTC
>JAZSMC010000054.1:0-4334 GCA_045535705.1 Eubacteriales bacterium | reverse complement strand
ATTCTTAAAACCTTTTTTCAAAAAGGTTTTAAGCAGGTGCGGACAGAGTCCGCGACCTTTCCTCACGACCTTATCCACGACCTCACTCCAATAGCTTCATCTCCGCTTTAATCTTGTCGGCGAAATCGGTTGCCAGTTGGTCGCAGCGCTCGTTGTATGGGTGACCTGCATGACCTTTCACCCATACCGTGGTGACGTCGTGGTAGTCGATCTGTTGCAGGAGTCTTTCCCAGAGGTCGGGGTTGAGTGCGGGAGATTTATCGGCTTTTTTCCAGCCTCTTTGTTTCCATCCTCGCGCCCAGCCTTGTTCCAGCGCATCAATGACGTATTTGGAATCCGAGGTCAGCGTGACCTCGCAGGGTTCCTTCAACGCGGACAGCGCCTCAATAACAGCGGTCAGCTCCATGCGGTTGTTGGTGGTTTGCGCTTCGCCGCCGGATAACTCTTTTTTGTGATTCCCGTAAACCAAGATGGCGCCCCAGCCGCCAACGCCCGGATTTCCGCGGCAGGAACCGTCGGTGTAAATATCAACGTGCTTCATATCGTCGTCCTTTTTCGTTTTCTGCTTTCATTTTACCATATTTTCTGCTTTTTTGCAATCGAAAACAAAGAAATTTTCAAAAAACTCTTGCAAGTTTATAAATTTTTGTTTATAATAGTAGTTGCAGCGCGTACAGATTTCGACGACAAATGACAGTTTTTGAAGGATCGGAGAAGATTATGTCTAAAGAAACCAAGAAAAGAAAATGGCGTTGGGGAGACCGTGCCGACGGCTATAAGCTCCGCACCATCAACCCCATGAATAAATTCATGCCCTACGTGATGCCCATGCGTTGCGACGCTTGCAACACGTATGCGGACATGTTTGACATTACGAAAACCGATAAGTTCTGCCGCGAAAAGGTAAAAGCGGGAAAAACCAATTTCGGATTTTTGCACGTGATGCTGGCGGCGTACGTCCGCGCCATCTCCCAGCGTCCCGGACTGAACCGCTTCGTCAGCGGGCAGAAGATCTACCACCGCCACAAGATCGAGATCGTGATGACGGTGAAGAAAACCCTGTCGCTGGATTCTCCCGACACCTGCATCAAGGTGGTGTTTGAGCCGGACGATACGGTGGACGAAATTTACGATAAATTCAACGCCGTGGTGTCCGCCATCCAGTCGGCACCCGAGGACAAAAACTCTTTTGATAAGCTGAATAAGGTGCTTTCCCTCATTCCGGGGCTTCTTTGCCGCTGGACGGTAAAGCTTCTCAATTTTTTGGACTATTTTGGTCTTTTGCCCAAGGCGTTGGTGAATTTGAGTCCGTTCCACGGAACCATGATCATCACCAGTATGGGTTCTTTGGGGATCCGTCCCATTTACCATCACATTTATAACTTCGGAAACCTGCCCGTGTTTTTGGCTTATGGCGGACGGAGAAGCGTGGTGCATTGCGACAAGGACGGAAAGGCTTACACCAAAAAATACATCGAGCTGAAGGCGGTTACCGACGAGCGTATCTGCGACGGCTTTTACTACGCTTCGGCGTTCAAGCTCATCAAACGGTACGTGGAAAATCCCGAGCTGTTGGACGAGAAGCCCGAAGAAGTGTTTGAGGATATTGATTGACCTGTTCGGAGTCAAATCGGAGTGAGTGAAAATGCAAAGTTGCGTTTTCACTCACTGTTTTTTTGCCCCTTTTTTGAAAAAATCCCTACAGATAATTGACATCTTTCAAAATTTATGCTATACTAATGTGAATATTGCATCAAACGTGTAACCGAAAGGATGTTTGCTATGAAATGGACGTCACTCAACGACCTGCGTGAAAAGTATCTTGCGTTTTTTGAATCCAAAGGGCATCTGCGCCTCAATTCTTTTCCGCTGGTTCCCATCAACGACAAATCTTTGCTTCTGATCAACTCGGGCATGGCGCCCATGAAGAAGTATTTTACGGGCGAGGAACTGCCCCCGCGCAACCGCGTCACCACTTGTCAGAAGTGTATCCGCACGCCCGACCTGGAGCGCGTTGGTCACACTGCCCGCCACGGCACCTTCTTTGAAATGTTGGGCAACTTCTCCTTTGGAGATTACTTCAAGGAGGAAGCCATCGCGTGGGCGTGGGAATTCCTCACCGTAACCTTGGAGATCCCTGCGAATCTGCTTTGGCCCTCTATCTACGAGGAGGACGAGGAAGCTTATCACATTTGGGTAGACAAGATCGGCGTGGATCCCGCTCACGTGGTCAGATTGGGCAAAGCCGACAACTTCTGGGAGCACGGCACAGGTCCTTGCGGCCCCTGCTCCGAGATCTATTTTGACCGCGGCGAAAAATACGGCTGCGGCTCTCCCGATTGCAAGCCCGGCTGCGAATGTGACCGCTATATGGAGATCTGGAACAACGTGTTCTCCCAGTTCAACAACATGGGTGACGGCACCTACACCGAGCTGGCGCAGAAAAACATCGACACGGGTATGGGCTTGGAGCGTCTTGCCTGCGTCATGCAGGGCGTGGACAATATGTTTGAGGTGGATTCGATCCGCAAGATATTGGATTCGGTTTGCGCCATTGCCGACAAGACCTACGGAAACGATCTCAACAACGACATTTCCATTCGCGTGGTCACCGACCACATCCGTTCCGCAACCTTTATGATTTCGGACGGCGTGATCCCATCCAACGAGGGCAGAGGCTACGTGCTTCGTCGGATCCTCCGCCGCGCTTGCCGCCACGGAAAGCTGTTGGGCATCAACCGTTCCTTCCTGCCCGAGCTTTGTGAGGTCGCCATCGGGGAGTCCCAAGACGCTTACAAAGAGCTGGCTGAAAAGAAGGCTTATATTCTGAAAGTCATCGCCATGGAAGAAGAACGCTTCGACGCCACCATCGACGCAGGGCTTTCCATTCTCTCCAATCTGATCCGTCAAGCACTGACCGACGGGATCCACACCATTTCGGGCGACGACGTGTTCAAGCTTTACGATACGTTCGGATTCCCCTTGGATCTCACCCGTGAGATCGCAGAGGAAAGCCATTTGCAGATCGACGAAAAGACGTTTAACGTCCTCATGAAGCAACAGCGTGACCGCGCTCGCAACGCCCGCGCCAATATTTCGGGCTGGAGCGACAGCTCCAAGTCCTTCATCACTTCCCTGCCCAAGACCGAGTTCACGGGCTACGCCGAAACCGTCACCGACGGGGCAAAGGTGCTGGCGATCATCGTGGACGAGGAATCGGTGGAGGTGGCAAACGAGGGCAACTGCACCCTGGTTCTGGACAAAACGCCCTTCTACGGCGAGGGCGGCGGTCAGGTGGGCGACATCGGAACCATTTACGACCGCAATTCGCTTCTCACCGTAACCGACACCAAAAAAGTGGATGGGGTTTATCTCCACCTCTGCACCATCGCAAACGGCGACGTTTGCGTGGGCGACTCGGTTCGCGCCGAGATCGACGCCACCAGACGTGCCGCAATTATGCGAAATCACTCCGCCTGCCATCTGCTGCAAGCCGCACTCCGTCAAGTGCTGGGCACTCACGTGGAACAGGCAGGCTCCTACGTTGACGACCAACACGTTCGCTTCGACTTCACCCACTTCGCGGCTCTGACCGACAAGGAACTGGAAAACGTGGAAGCTCTTGTGAACGCTCATATCCTGTTGGGCGAAGACGTGAACACCTTGGAAACCGACATCGAAACCGCCAAAGCCCACGGTGCGATGGCGCTGTTCGGCGAAAAGTACGGTTCAGTGGTTCGCATGGTGAAAATGGGCGTGTTCTCCACCGAGCTTTGCGGCGGTACTCACGTGGACAATACGGGTAAGATCGGTCTGTTCAAGATCACGTCCGAGTCCTCCGTATCCGCGGGCGTTCGCCGTATCGAGGGTATTACGGGACTGGGGATCATGCGCTATATTTCCGCAAATCAAGATCTGATCAACGAAACCGCAAAGGCGTTGAAGGTACAAAAGCCGTCCGATCTGGCACTGAAAGCAAATCAGCTTCACGCCGAGATCTCCGCGCTCAAAAAAGAGCTGGATTCCCTCAACTCCAAAATGGCGGCTTCCAAGCTGGACGACATTCTGGCAAACGCAAAAGCCGTAAAGTCCGTTCGTCTTGTGACCGTTGACATGGGCGATGCCGCCGCTGACGTGGTCAGAAGCTTGGGCGACGAGCTGAAAGCTCGCTACGACGATATCGTTGCCGTTCTGGCAACCAAGCGCGACGGCGCCGTTCAACTCCTCGCCGTGGCAGGCAAGAACGCCGTTGCATCCGGCGCTCACGCAGGCAAACTGGTGGGCGCGGTTGCCGCGGTGACTGGCGGTAAAGGCGGCGGACGCCCCGACAACGC
>JAZSMC010000080.1:0-8553 GCA_045535705.1 Eubacteriales bacterium | reverse complement strand
CCATGGCGGAGCGCGTGAAAGCGGACTTTGGAGAGGCTTGCACCGATGGCGAAAACGGTACGCTGTTGATCCGACTTGCCGATCCGAAGGACAAGCAAAGCGTGATGAAGCGTTTGGTTGAAACCTACGACGTTGACGAGGTGAAGGTGTTTGAGCCGTCCCTCAACGATATTTTCGTAGAGTACGCCGGTGACCGTGACAAGGAGAGGTAAAGATGAAACAGTTTGGAAAAATTCTGAAATTTGAATTGAAAGGCTATCTGCGCAATAAGACCTTTGTTGGGATCACCGTGTTTTTAATGGTCTTGATTGCAGTGGTCATGTTCCTTCCCAATATTATCTCGTTGGTCACGCGAGATGGGGAAGCCGATGCTTCGGATCCCGAAACGCTTCCCGTGATGCTGATCCAAGCCGAGGATGAAGCTCTGGCGGAGATGGTGCAACAGTATTTTGCTCCCGCCTTTTCAGAGTATCAGGTGAAGATCGCCGAGGGGGACGTGGAATCGGTGAAGGCGCAGGTGGTGTCGGGAGAGGCGGAGTGTGCCTTCGTGATGCGGGATGCCGCTTCCTATACCTATTACGTCAACAATCTTTCCATGTATGATTCCAACACGGCGGTGGCGGATTCTCTGTTGCAGGAGGTCTACCGTGTGGGCGCCATGATACAAAACGGTATGACTGCTGAGCAGGTTGGGGAGATCCTTTCTGTTCAGATCGAGAGCAATATCGAAACCTTGGGCAAAAATCAGATGGATAATTTTCTCTATACCTATATTATGATCTTTGCGCTGTATATGGTGATCCTGCTTTACGGACAAATGGTTGCCACCAACGTTGCCACCGAGAAAAGCTCCCGTGCCATGGAGCTGCTCGTCACCAGTGCAAATCCCACTTCCATGATGTTCGGAAAGGTGTTGGCGTCCTGCTTGGCAGGCTTCGCGCAATTGGTGCTGGTATTCGGTTCAGCCATTTTGCTCTATAATATCAACAAGGAACAGCTTGCCAATCCTTTGATCGCCTCTATATTTGATATTCCTTTGGGGCTGTTTGCCTACATGATCGTTTTCTTTATCCTCGGATTTCTGATCTATGCGTTCATGTTTGGCGCCATCGGATCCACCGCATCCAAGCTGGAAGACATCAACACCTCGGTGATGCCCATTACTTACTTGTTTATCATTGCCTTCATGGTGGTGATGTTCTCCATGACCAGCGGAAACATCGACAATACGCTGATGCGTATCTGCTCCTTCGTGCCTTTCACGTCCCCCATGGCGATGTTTACCAGAATTGCTATGAGTACGGTGGCGTGGTACGAGATCGCGGCGTCCATCGTGATCCTGATCGGTTCAACGGTCGGCATTGGCGTGCTGTCTGCCAAGATCTACCGCGTGGGTGTGCTGCTTTACGGCAATCAACCCAAGCTGGGCGCGATCCTCAAAACAGTTTTGAAAAAATGAATATGGCGGAAGCCAAACGGATATTCTCCGTTTCGGCTTCCGCTTTTTTATCGGCTTTTCCAAATTTGGAATTTCCTCTTTCGTTTTCCGCGAAAAAGTCTTGAAAAATCCAAGAAATCTCTTTACATTAAAAATCATTTATGGTATAATAATTGAAGATATATATTGAATGATTGAGAGGTGCTGCGAATGGACCGCTTTGAACTGAAAAGTGAATTTCGTCCTACGGGGGATCAGCCCCAAGCCATCGCCAAGCTTTGCGACGGCTTGCAAAACGGGAACCGTATGCAAACCCTGTTGGGAGTGACGGGTTCGGGAAAGACCTTTACCATGGCGAACGTGATCGCCAACGTCAACCGCCCCACGCTGATTCTGGAGCCAAACAAGACCTTGGCGGCGCAGGTATGTTCCGAAATGCGGGAGTTTTTTCCCAACAACGCAGTGGAATTTTTCGTGTCCTATTACGACTACTATCAGCCCGAAGCCTATATTCCCGGGAAGGATATGTATATCGAAAAGGACGCTTTGATCAACGACGAGATCGACCGCCTGCGTCACAGTGCCAGCAGCGCGCTGTTTGAACGGCGGGACGTGATTATCGTGGCGTCCGTGTCCTGCATCTATTCCTTGGGAGATCCCACCGAGTATAGTGGATTGGTGCTCGCAGTCCGTCCGGGGATGCCCATGGGACGGGATATTTTCATTCGCAAGCTGGTTGCCAACAGCTACAACCGAAACGATCTTTCGCTGATGCGCGATTGCTTTCGCGTCAACGGGGATACCGTGGAGGTGATTCCCGCCAACAGCAGCGAAACCGCAATCCGCGTGGAATTTTTCGGAGATGAGATCGACCGTTTGACCGAGATCAACATCGTTACGGGAGAAGTGATCCGCGTGCTTTCCTACGCCGCCATCTATCCCGCCACCCACTATGCGGTGTCGGATGAGAAGCGAGAGCTTGCCTTGGCGCAGATCGAGGCAGAAATGGAAGAACGGGTGAAATATTTTGAGTCCCAAAACCAACTGATCGAAGCGCAGAGAATCCGCGAACGGGTGAAATACGACGTGGAAATGCTCCGCGAGATCGGATTTTGTTCGGGGGTTGAGAACTATTCCCGTATCTTGGCGGGACGTCCCGCTGGCTCCACCCCGTTTACGCTGTTGGATTATTTTCCAAGCGACTACGTGATGTTCATTGATGAATCCCACGTCACCGTTCCGCAGGTGCGTGGTATGAGCGGCGGCGACACGGCCCGAAAGAAAAATCTGGTGGATTACGGATTCCGTCTGCCCTCTGCCTACGATAACCGTCCCTTGTTTTTCGAGGAATTTGAGCAGAGCATCCACCAAGCCGTTTTCGTCAGCGCCACTCCGGGGGACTACGAGGAAGCCCACGCCGAGGCGGTGGTGGAGCAGATCATCCGTCCCACGGGCTTGCCCGATCCCGTGGTGGAGGTGCGCCCCGTGGCGGGGCAGGTGGACGACCTCATCGGTGAGATCCGTATCCGTGCCAAAAAGGGCGAACGGGTATTGGTGACCACGCTGACCAAGAAAATGGCGGAAGACCTTACCGATTATTTTGAAAACAATGGGATACGCGTGCGGTATATTCACCATAACGTGGAAACCATTGAGAGAATGGAGATCATTCGCGATCTGCGTTTGGGATTGTTCGACGTGCTGGTGGGGATCAATCTGCTCCGCGAGGGCTTGGATATCCCCGAAGTGTCGTTGGTGGCGATTCTGGATGCCGACAAGGAAGGATTTTTACGCGCGGAGCGTTCGTTGATCCAGACCATTGGGCGCGCGGCGAGAAACGCCGAGGGCAGGGTGATCATGTACGCCGACAGCGTGACGCGCTCCATGAACGCGGCTCTTGTGGAAACCAACCGTCGGCGCAGTATTCAATTGGAGTATAACGAGAAAAACGGTATTACGCCCAAGACGGTCATCAAGGGCGTGAGAGATATTATTGAGATTGGCTCCAAGGAGGACAAAAAATCGTCCAAGGGCAAAGGAAAGGCGGCGTCCGAGCGTCGCATGACCGCAGCCGAACGGGAGCGGATGATCGAAGCCTTGACCAAGGAGATGCGGGCTGCGGCCGCCAAGCTGGAGTTTGAACAGGCGGCGTTCCTGCGAGATCGCATTCGTCAGCTGCGTGAGGGAAATAGTCTGTAGTTCAAAGAAACGAATTTTGTCAACTTGATAAAAGTTTTGATCAAACTTTTTCAAAAGTTTGTGGGGTGGAGGGGCAACGCCCTCCTCGCGCTCCGCAGAGCGCGAAATTCTCCTTTACGGCGTTTCTTTTTGTTAGCTTTTTCTTTGCGCCTTCTTCCCGCAAAGAAAAAGCGGCTATGAAGTTTACCGATCGTTACAAACCGTGTGCTTTTTCTTACGATAAGATATTGAAAGAACAGGAGTTCAATGAATTTATGCCAAATAAAATTCAGATCCGCGGCGTGCGGGTTCACAATCTGAAAAATATAGACGTGGATATTCCGAGAGATCAGCTGGTGGTGCTGACGGGGCTTTCGGGATCGGGAAAATCCTCTCTGGCGTTTGATACCATCTATGCCGAGGGACACCGTCGGTTCGTGGAGTCGCTGTCCTCCTACGCCCGTATGTTTTTGGGGCAGTTGGATAAGCCCGACATTGATTCCATCGACGGACTTTCTCCCGCCATTGCCATCGACCAGAAGACCACATCCAAAAACCCCCGTTCCACGGTGGGAACCGTGACGGAAATTTACGATTATCTTCGTTTGTTGTATGCTCGCATCGGAATTCCGCACTGTTCCGTGTGCGGAAAGGAGATCCGTCAGCAGACCACCGACCAGATCATTGATCGGATCCTGATGATGGAAGAAGGCACTCGATTCATGATCCTGGCTCCCGTTGTGAGGGGGCAAAAGGGTATGCACGAAAAAGTGTTTGCCGATGCCAAAAAACGGGGGTACGTCCGTGTTCGTGTGGACGGAAATCTCTACGATCTTTCCGAACCCATTACGCTGGATAAAAACAAAAAGCACAGCATTGAGATCATCGTGGACAGATTGGTGATTCGGGAAGGAATTGAATCCCGTTTAGCGGATTCCGTGGAGAACGCGCTGGCGGTTGCCGACGGACATCTGATCATTCAAACAGCGCCCAGAGAGGGCGAGGGAGAGGCGCAGGAGCTGGAATTTTCCCAATCCTACGCCTGCGAGGAGCATAACATCTCCTTTGGCGAGCTGGAGCCTCGGATGTTTTCCTTCAACAATCCCGTGGGGGCTTGCTCCCATTGCGCGGGGCTAGGAGATATGCAACGGATCGCCGTGGAGCGTCTGATCCCCAATAAAAAGCTGTCTTTAAGCCAGGGGGCGATCAACGTCAACGGATTTAAGACCTTGGAAGAGGAAAGCTGGAACGGTCCGCTGTTTGCTGCCGTGGGAGAGCGGTTTGGGTTCACCCTGAACACTCCCGTGGAAGAATTTACCGACGGGCAGTTTCAAAAGCTGATGTACGGTACGGGCGAGGAGATCTACGACATCCATCGTTGGTTTGCCAAAGAGGAGCATCACCAAAAGGTGAAGTTCGAGGGCTTGGTTTCCATGATCGAGAACCGCGCCCATACTTGGGGAAACGAATACTACGATCAGTTTATCGAGGAAGCGCCGTGTCCCAAATGCAACGGACAAAGGCTTTCTCCCATCGTGCTTGCCGTGACCGTGGGTGGATTGAATATCCATCAATTTTGCGCGCTTTCGGTGGAAAAAGCGTTGGAGTTCGTTAACAATTTGCAATTGACCGAAACCGAGCAGTCCATTGCAGCCGAGATCCTCAAGGAGATCCGCGCGCGGCTGGGATTTTTGGTCAGCGTAGGCTTGAATTATCTTTCGCTGGTGAACAAATCGGGGACGCTTTCGGGCGGCGAAGCCCAGCGGATCCGTCTGGCAACCCAGATCGGTTCCTCTTTGGTTGGGGTGTTGTATATTCTGGACGAGCCCAGTATCGGCTTGCATCAACGGGATAACTCCAAGCTGATCGCAACCCTGAAACGCTTGCGCGACCTTGGAAATACCGTGATCGTGGTGGAACACGACGAGGAAACCATGGAGAGCGCCGACTATCTCATCGACATTGGACCCGGTGCGGGGATCCACGGTGGTCGGGTGATCGCCGCGGGTACTCCCAAAGAGGTAATGGAGAACCCCGATTCTATGACGGGGGCGTACCTTTCGGGAAGACTTCGGATCCCCGTACCGCAAACCCGTCGAAGCGGAAACGGCAATTTTCTCAAGATCAAGGGTGCGCGTCAGAATAACCTGAAAAATCTGGACGTGGACATTCCTTTGGGAAAATTGGTATGCGTCACGGGCGTTTCGGGTTCCGGTAAGTCTTCTCTTGTCAATGGGATCCTGTATCCCGTTTTGGCGGATAAACTGAACCGCGCCATGACCTATCCCGGGAAGTATGATTCCATTGAGGGGATCGAGCATCTGGATAAAGTGATCGACATCGACCAGAGTCCCATTGGCAGAACGCCCCGATCCAATCCCGCCACTTACACGGGGCTTTTCGGGGACATTCGGGATCTGTTTGCCCAAACCAAGGACGCCAAAGCAAAGGGCTTCAAGCCCGGACGCCTTTCCTTTAACGTAAAGGGCGGACGGTGCGAAGCCTGCGAGGGCGACGGCGTGAAATGTATCGAAATGCACTTCCTTCCCGACGTTTACGTCACCTGTGACGTGTGTAAAGGAAAGCGGTACAACCGCGACACCTTGGACGTACACTACAAGGGAAAGAATATTTCCGACGTGCTGGAGATGACCGTGGAGGAGGGCTTGGCTTTCTTTGACGGGATCCCGTCCATCCAACGGAAATTGCAGACGCTCTATGACGTTGGATTGGGATATATCAAGATCGGGCAATCTTCAACCACCTTGTCGGGGGGCGAAGCCCAGCGCGTGAAGCTGGCTACCGAGCTGGCAAAGCGGGATACGGGCAGAACCATTTATATTTTGGATGAACCCACCACGGGGCTTCATTCCGCCGACGTGGCAAAGCTATTGGAAGTGCTTCAACGGTTGGCTGACAGTGGCAACACGGTGCTGGTGATCGAGCACAATCTGGACGTGATCAAGAGCGCGGATTGGATCATCGACTTGGGTCCCGAGGGGGGCGAAGGAGGCGGAACGGTGCTGGCAACGGGGACGCCCGAGCAGGTGGCGCAGGTGGAAGCTTCCTATACGGGGCAGTATCTTAAAAAGTGGCTTGCAAAGCAATGAATACAAAATGGGGACTGTGTCCGAATGACACAGCCCCCATCAACTTTTAATTTTCAGAAATATTGACCTCGGAAATATCCGCGCCCAGCGCTTGCAGCTTTTCAACGATGTCGCAATAGCCGCGGTGGATACAATTTACACCCGAAATCTCGGTCTTTCCGTTGGCGATCAAGCCCGCGATGATCAATGCCGCGCCCGCGCGGAGATCGGTTGCGTTTACCGACGCGCCAACCAAGCCCTCGCCGCCGATAAAGGTCGCCATGTCACCGCCAACCAAAATATTTGCGCCCATCTTCCGCAGTTCCTCTACGTATCGGAACCGATTCTCCCAAACGCCCTCGGAAATGGTGCTGACACCGTTGGCAATGCAAAGCAGCGGAGCGAATTGAGGGTGCATATCGGTGGGAAATCCCGGGTAGGGAATGGTGGTGATGCTGATGCTTTTCCGTTGGTTGGTGGCGGTGACCGTGATAGAATCGTCTTCCTCTTTCACGTCAACGCCCATCTCGGAGAGCTTTGCCATAATGATCTCCACGTGCTTGGGGATCACCGAGCAAACTCTCACCTGTCCGCCTGTTGCAGCGGCGGCAACCATGTAGGTTCCCGCTTCGATCATGTCGGGGATAATGGCGTAATGACAGCCGTGAAGCTCCTTCACGCCACGAATCTTAATGATGGTGGTACCCGCGCCCGTGATATTGGCGCCGCAGGTGTTGAGGAAGTTTGCCAGGTCAACGATGTGAGGTTCCCGCGCGGCGTTTTCAATGACGGTGATGCCTTCTGCCAACACGGCGGCAAGCATCACGTTGGCGGTTGCCCCCACTGATGCCAGGTCGAAGTAGACGTAATTCCCACGCAAGCCGTCGGGAGCTTCGATCTGGATGCGGTCACCGATGTTCTGAACGGTAGCGCCCAAGGCTTCAAATCCCTTGAAATGCAAATTGAGAGGACGAACGCCGAAATCGCATCCGCCAGGCCAACCCGAATTGGATCTCCCAAAGCGTCCAAGCTCGGCTCCAAGGAGATAAGAGGAGCCGCGGATGATGGAAACCAACTCGCGTGGGGAAGTCCCTTGGACCACGTTGGACGTGTCGATGCGAACTGTCGTTCTGTCCAGATGCTCCACCGTGGCTCCCATACGCCGCAGAATTTCCAAAGAAAGCGAAATATCGTTGACGGGTGGAATGTTTTCCAGCGTACAGGCTCCGCGAATGAGAATCGTGGCGAACAAAATAGGGAGCGCGGCGTTTTTCATTCCGCTGACCGAAACCTCTCCCGATAAGGGCTTTCCGCCTTGTATAATGATTTTACTTGCCATACGAATACCCTACGGAAGAAAAAGGTGATTCCGCGTTCCTTTCATGTGGTGTGTGACAAATTTTGCAGTGTCTAATACATTATAACATATGTAACAGAAAAAGAAAAGCGTTTTTTTACTTTTTTTCAAAAAATTTCATCTCGATACGAAAAAAACGCTCTGCTGATTTCATTCTATGCAGAGCGTTTGAAAATGTTTCAGGATTCAAAGAGCGGGCGGTAGTACGCAACCGTCAGATCCACCACCATATTGTAGCTTCGCGTGCCTTCCTTGGCACCTTGGGATTGGAGATAGGCGTTGTTGGTGGCTTCGCTGATCTGGGCGGCGGTGTTTTCACGGTATTCCTCGAAAAAAGCGCTGTAGGCGCGTTCCTCTTGTTGGACTTGTGCGGGAAGGTTGGAATACACCGTAGAGTAGAGGTTACGGTCAGCTGAATACAGTGCAGAAGCAACGTATTCGTAAACGTTCAGTAGGGCACTGTAGCGAATATAGCCGTCGTCAGACTCCAT